>JBCBNR010000203.1:0-5979 GCA_039821665.1 Pseudomonadota bacterium | reverse complement strand
GTGGGCGTGGACGCAAGCAACCTTGCCTTCAATCTCACCTGGCATGACTGGTTGAACCTACGCTCACTGTGCGACATCTCAGAAGTGATCGCCAAGGCGGGGCTAGCGCGAGAAAACTCTCGCGGGGCACATTACCGCGAGGATTTTCCCCGAGCCGGTCATCTGGAGGACAGCGACTTTACCGTGGCGCGCCAAGAGGGCGACACCGTGCGCGTCACCAACCAACCCGTCCAATTTACCATTGTGCGCCCGGGCCAAACGATCTTGCCCGACGGCGCACCTGACACCCTGGTGGCCGCCCAATGATCCCGTTGCAACTGATCCAAGACACCGCCGAAGTTTTGATGGACAAGGCCGCCATAGAGATCCCGAAAGACTATCTGGATGGCCTGCAAGAGGCCGCGCGCACGGAGGATGGGGATCTGTCCTCCTTCGTGCTCAAGGCCATGTTGGAGAATTACGAGGCCGCAAAGGAAGACCGCCGCGCGATGTGCGGCGACACCGGCGTTCCGCGCTGGTTTGTAAAGCTCGGCAATGGGGCGCAAGTCGAAGGTGGTATGGTGGCCCTAGAGGCCGCCTTGCGCCGCGCGACGGCCAATGCCACAAACGGGGTGCCGCTGCGGCCCAACCGGGTGCATCCCCTTTGGCGGACCGACCACAACAACAATGTGGGGATCGGCGCGCCCGAGATCGAATACGCCTTCGAGCCCGAGGGCGAATGGATCGACCTGATCACCGTGCACAAGGGCGGGCTGTTCGGCACCGATTACCGGATGCTCTTTCCCTCTGACGGCATCCAAGGGATCAAGCGCTTCTACCTCGACAGTCTGATGGCGTTCGGCAAACGGGGCCTTGCCTGCCAACCGGCGATCATCGGGATCGGGTTGGGCGGCTCCAAGGATATCTGCATGACCTTGGGCAAACGCGCGTCGACCTTGCGGGTGGTCGGCAGCCGCAACTCGGACCCGCGCATCGCCCAGATGGAGGACGAGTTCAAAGAGCTTGGCAATTCCATCGGGATGGGTGCCATGGGATTTGTCGGCAAGAACATGGTGATCGATTGCAACATCGAAGTGGGGTATTGCCACACCGGCGGGATGCCCATGTCCGTGCACGCCTTTTGCCTGTCATCCCGCAGGGCGGTCGCGCGGCTGTACCCCGATGGCCGGGTGGAACATCGGACCGACCCGGACTGGTTCACCCCCTACCAGCGGCGCGAAACCGTGGACTGGGACGGGATGCAGGAGGCCGCACAATGAGCGCCCCGCGCGAGGTGCGCCTGTCCACCACGCCCACGGCCGAGGCCATCGCAGAGCTGTGCTTGGGCGATGTCGTCTACCTTGATGGGTTGATGTACACCGCGCGCGAGGGGGTCTATATGCGCGCGCTCGAAGACAAGGCCAATATCCCGATGGAACTGCCCTCGCAATCGGCGGCCAACTTCCATTGCTCGCCTGCGGCCCGGATCAACGGGGATGGCTCGTTTGATATGGGCGCAGTGACCGCCACCGCATCCTTCCGCTTTGCCAAATGGTTGCCCGAGTGGATGGCCAAGACGGGTGCCAAGTTGATCGTGGGCAAGGGGGGCATGTCGTCGAAAGACTACAAAGAGTATTTTGTGCCCAATGGGGCCGTCTATCTGTCCACCGTGGGCTATGGCACTGGGGCGCTGTTGGGGCGCGGGGTCGAGCGTGTAGAGGCGGTTCATTGGAACGAAGAGCTGGGCCTGGCACAGGCCATGTGGGTGATCAAATGCAACCGGATGGGGCCGTTCATTGTGGCCTCGGACCTCGAGGGCACTTGCTTGTTCGAACGGGAGAACGCCAAGATCGCCGCGAATGTCGCGCGGGTCTATGAGGGCACGAAGCCTGCGGTGCTCAAGCGCTATGGCGAAAGCGACGACCGCACGGACGAGGTGATTTGACGCCTGCGCCATTGTCGCAAGGACGCTTTGGCTTAGGTCGTAAGGCACCCAAAATGGAGCCGACCGATGCGCATCGTCGTTTTGCTGTTGCTGGCCCTTGCGACCCCTGCCCCGGCCCTGAACCTGACGGAGACCGGGCGCTTTGCGCTCAACTTCCCCTCAAGCCTCGACTATGATCCCACGTTTTGCGGTCTTTGGATCGCAAACGAGGGGCCCGAGGCCATTTTGGTCACCCTTGACGGGCTGGAATTGCGGCGCATCCGCTCGGATTTAAGCCGGATCAAAGCGATCTCGCTGGAAGGGGACGCGTTGATCGTGGCGGATGGGGCGGGTGCGTTTCAAAGGATCAGTAAGGCAGGCGAGGTGCTGGCCCCGCCATTTCGTATCTCGGCCAATTGGGCCGACACCGAAGGGATCACCGTGGATGCGGATGGAACGCTGATCACGGTGGAGGATGATCCCGAGTATATCAGCTGGCTGTCGCCCGATGGCACGATCCTGCGGCGCATCGACACCATGACCCTGACCCCGCCTTTGAGCGAGGCCCAGGGGATAGCACGCGACCCGCGCACCGGGCATCTGTTGATCGTGGATGACCGGGAGGGAACCAACAGCCTTTACGAGTTCGACGCCGATGGGGCGTTTCTTGCCCGCGCACCGCTGATCGAGTTCGGCTCGGACCCGGAGGGCATCGCCATTCGCCCCGGCTCGAACGAGTTGTTCGTCGCCTTTGACAGCGGCGCCAGCATCGTGCGCTTCGACTACGAGCCGACCCTGCCCGAGGGCGCGGATCCCCTGCCCAAAGGGGCCGATTGCATGATGATGTGACCCCGGCGGCACCCGCCACCGGGGCCGATTGCCCCATGAAAAAAGGGCCGCTAAGCGGCCCTTTTCCATTGTCTTAGGATGCGGCAGGCGAGGGCTAGCCCCGATCCCCGCGCTCTGCCCACAGGCTGCGCAGGGATGCGGCCAGTTCATCCACAGACTCGTTCCCTGTCATCTTGCCGTCAAAGGCATCCAGTCCCACGGCCGCATAGACATTGGCAAAGGCCGACTGCATCTCTGCATAGGTGTTGTCAAAGCGCAGCGAGGCCAGCACAGCGTTGAGATCTTCGCGCACCAGATCCCGCTCGGTCGAGATGCCGCTGTCAAACTCGTTGCGAGTTTGCGAGAAAATCTGATCCGACAGGTTGTGATACTCAAGTGCTGTGCGACGCTCTTTCTTCAACGAGTGGAACCGCTGATTGGCCACATAGACTTGGGTTGCCACCGCTTGGGTCAACGCCAGCGCCCGCGCATCCAGCAGATCATCCGCCGCTTGCACGGTCTTTTTGCGCTGGGGATAGCGGGCCAGATTCATCAGATCCCAGCTAAGCCGCGCGCCCCAGCTGGACCAAGTGCCGTTCTCCAAGAACTCGTTCGAGCTGTAGTTGAGGCCCAAGAAGCCACGCAGCGAGGGCAGAAGCTCCAACACAGCCGTCCGCTCTTCCTGCTCGTTGATGCGCAAGCGATAGGAAATCTCGCGCAGCTCGGGGCGGTTGAGGAAAGCGATCTTGGTCATCTGCTCGGAGGACAGGCGGGTGATCGGGGTAACCAGATTGGCGTGGCGCGGAATGACCACGTGATAATGCTGGTTCTGTGGCACATTCATCAGTGCGGCCAACTGGTTTTTGGCAACACCCAGGTCGCGTTGCAATTCTTGGGTCGAGCGCAGGATGCCCATCAACTCTCGCTGATATTCCAGCGCTTCCAGGCGGTCCCCTTCGCCCGAGGCGACCTGGGCGCGGGCATTGGCAAGAGCGCGGTTGGTGCGCGCCTCCAACCGGTTGATGCGACCCGACAGACGGTCGGCCGCCACGGCGCGCCAATAGGCGGTGCGCACATCTTCGATGATGCGGTTGATGGTGGAACGACGCTGTTCCTGGGCGATCAGAAACTCGTCACCCTGCTGTTTCGCACGATAGTAGCTGAGGCCGAAGTCGAGAACGTCCCAGCTGAGCGTCAGATCGGCCTCCAACACCTCGCTCTCGGTGGAGCGGGTGGGCTCGACCGAGGCAAGGCCACTGGTGCTGATCGAGGTGGTGAACGGGTCGTTGGACCGGTTTGACCAATCCGCGCTTGCCACCAGGTCGGGCAGCATGTCGAACTCGCTGAGTTGAAATTCGTTGAAGCGCAGGGCCGCGTCACGGATCTCCACCTGGTTGTCGAGGTTGTACTTGATGGCGCGGGCCATCGCCTCATAGAGGTCAATCTTGCCGCTGATCGGCTCTTGCGTGGCTTGGATTACGCGTTCACTTCGATCTTTTGCGATCTCGTTCAACTCTGGCGTCGTCAAAGGCTCTGGGTTGATCGAGCACGCCGCCGTGCCGAGGGCCAAGCCCACGGCCAATAGGCTGCGTTGTCTCACTGTGTACCTAGTCATGTCCTGCACTCCCGGCTTTGCGCTTTTGTTAGGGGGGTTAAGAGGGGTGGGGGAAGAACCATGGCGCGCGTTAGGCGTCGCCATGGTTGATTGCGTGGAGCAAGCGCGCCTGCTCAACTGTGCTGGCGCTCGCGACCTGCTCGGCATGTTGGGAGAAGCCGAGGCGGGCTTGGGCATCTTGTAGGGTAGCATCGATGTCATGCGTGCCGGGGTTGATGGTCAACACCCCTGCCAAAACATCGCCGCTGTCGGTTGTGACGATAAAGTCAAAGCGGGCCGGATCCTCGGAGGAGCCTTTGACCACCAGCGCATCCTTGCCCGGCAGGGCCTCGATCGTTTGACCCTCGCCCTGCGGCATCAAGGTCATGCTTGCGACCGAAACCTCTTGGCCACCCAGGACCATCACACCGGCGCGCATCACCGTGACGCCATGGGGATAGAAGACGCCCTCGAAGGCCACCTGTCGCCCGCTGGGCCCAAAGGTCATGGCGGTGTCGGTCGGCACCTCGGCGCGCAGATCCTCGACGCCCAAGAGATTGCGCAAACGGTACTCGTCAGCGCCGTCATTGGTCGCAAGGGGATCGAAGATCGGCCTAAAGCCGATATTGGCCAGGGTTCGACCGATGGTCTCGTAGTTCGGGATGCCGTTGAACTCCACATTCGACAGCGAGCCTGACGCGAGGGGGTCAATCCCTTGCAGACTGGTCAGCGAGTTCACCGCCGCCAGGATCGGATGCTCCACACCCAGGCGAGTGTTCACCCCCGTGTCGAGAGAACGTGTCCCGTTGAGGTCGTACACGTTGCTGGCGGTTTGTCGGATGATCACATCAACAATCAGCGTGGGCTCATACGGCTCGGGGTCGAGCAGATCGTCGAGGTAGCTGATGGTGTTACCGGGCAGCGGCTGTTTGGTGTTCTCCAACTCCTCCAGCGGGTTGCCCGAGCTGTAGGTGATGATCACCTCGGCCACGGGCGAGCGGTTCCCCTCATCATCGGCGATAGTATAGCCGACGGTCGGCGTACCCCCGCCAAAGCTGGGGTCCGGCGTGAAGGTCACGGTGCCCGAGGGATCGGTGGTCCAGGTGCCCTCGCCCGGTACCGTCACACCGGTGACAATCGGCGGACCACTTGGATTGGTGGGATCGGGTGCCGTGACGATGTTGGTCGCGCCGCTTGGCGGCACCAGGCTGACAGAGCCCGGAACAGCGTCATCGCCCGTGGTGTCATTGGCCAGAACATCGACCACCACCGGATCGGTGACCGCCCCTGAGGGTTGGGCAATGTCATCGGTGGCCACGGGTGTGTAATCCAAGGTGACCGTCGCTGGCGGGCTGACGTTCCCCTGGGCATCCTCGACCGTGTATTCCTGCGGTGTCGGATCGCCGGTAAAGCCACCGGTGGGCGTAAAGGTGATCTCACCGGAGGTGGGGTTGACCGACCATGTTCCCTGGCCCGGGACCGTCAGGCTGGAAACACCTGGGCCGCTCGGATTTGCGGGATCGACCAACAGAACGCTGGTGGGTGATGGCACATCGCCGCCGGTGTCGTTGGCCAGAACATCCACCGTGACCGGCACGCCCGGCGGCGATGTGCCATCGCCCACCAGCGTTCTGTTGGTCGATCCCGCAAACCC
>JBCBNR010000202.1:0-5980 GCA_039821665.1 Pseudomonadota bacterium | reverse complement strand
GCGGCAAGGTCCATCACAGCACCGTCGCGGGCCAGATCATAGGCGCGCGCGCCATCCACCTTCACGGCCGACACCTGTGGCGGCACTTGCATGATCTGACCTTGATAGCGCGGTAGGGCCTGGGCGATCTGTTCGGGTGTGGGGCGCGCTTTTGTGCGGTCGAGCACAGCGCCGCTTGCATCGTCCGTGCTGGTCGAGGCGCCCCAGGTGACCAGAAACTCATAGGCTTTCAGCGCATCGGTGATGTAGGGCACGGCTTTTGTCGCCTCGCCAAAGGCCACCACCAACAGGCCTGTGGCATCCGGGTCCAGCGTCCCGCAATGGCCGGCCTTTTGCGCCTTCAACCGCCATTTGGCCTTGTTCACCACGGCGGTTGAGGTCAGTCCCGCAGGTTTATCCACCAGCAGCCAACCGGTGATGGGAGAGCCCTTGCGACGCCGCGCCATAGCCGCCTCAGACCATGTCCCATTCGGCGCGGGCGCGCAGGTAAGCGGCCAAATCGCGGCCATAGAGATCGGCGATTTCATCGCGCAGGCGGTCGGTCAGGATCGCTTCAGACTTAAGCGGGCGCTCGGTGCGGTTGCGCGCGGTGATCTTGGCCATCTGCGCCTCGATCTGTGGCAGAACGGGCGACAGGAGCGCAGGCAATTGTTCATCCAAACGCTCCAACAACAACGGGGCAAGGTTCAGCTTGCGCCCGATGCGGATCCGCTCGATCTGCGGTTTCCAATGGGGGTTGGGTTTGATCTTCGTCTCGCCCGCCAGATTGCGCCGCAGCCAATCCAGCAGACGCATCACATTGTCCTGGTGCCCCTGTGCCGACAGCGCCCGGTCCAGCGACAGCCCGGCATCGCGCGCAAGGGTGGCGCGAACATGGGGGAAGTTCTGGGGCCCCTCGCCATAGATCTTATCGAAATAGAGGCTTAGCAGTCGATCGGCAGGGTCGCGCAGGACCATAAAGCCGTAGGGGCTGTCTTGCACCGTCTCCAGGCTCAGGTGACCCGCACGGGGGATCTCGGCCTCGTGCTGGTGGATATAGGTCGCGCGCGGGTGCACATGGCCAAACTCCAGCAGATAAAACAGGTTCTTAAGATAGGTGCAGCCGCATTTGGTGGTCGCCAGGTAAAAGACCGGCGCGCGCGACAGGGTAAAGACCCGCATCGTTGGCGTCTTTTGCGCGTCTTTCGGCGGCGCGTCTTCAGGCGGTGGTGGGGTGCCCAAGCGCGCCCGTATGGACGACAGAAAACTCAATCGTGGCCCCTCGCTCACTCCTCGTCCGTGGCACGCGCGACGTCGCGCTGTACAACTGTGTCCGACAGCAATCGGCGCGTCTCGTCCATCTGGTCGAAGGTTTCATCCGCGCGAAACTTCAGCTCTGGCGAGAACTTTAAGCTGACCGATTTGGTGACATTGCGGCGGATCTCTGCCCGATTTCGGTTAAGCGCGTCTAAAACCGCATCCGTGTCGATGCCGCCCAAGGGCAGAACGAACACCGTGGCCTGGCGCAGGTCGGGCGAGACGCGCACCTCGCCCACGGTGATCGAGACGCGGGCAAGGTCCGGGTCATGCAGGTCGCCCCGGTTCAGTGTGTCCGAGACGGCCCGACGCAACACCTCGCCCACGCGCAACTGGCGTTGGCTGGGACCGGCGGTTTGGTGTTGCGGCGGGCCATGGGCCGTCTCCTGCTGGCATGCGTGTAGCGCCCAGATACGAGCTCGACCCGGCTTTGCCAAGGGGCGCGGCCCAAGCTAAGAGGGGCAGGCGTCGACAGGCAAGGAGGATCAGCGCCATGGCAGAGCCGGTTTCAGTGGGCATCACGGGGGTTTCTGGACGGATGGGCCAGATGCTGGTGCGCGCCGTGGACGAGGCGGTTGGCCTGGATCTCTGCGGCGTGACAGAGCGTGGCAGTAACGACTGGGTGGGTCGCGACCTGGGCGAGGCGATGGGCGGCGCGCCCCGGGGTCTTGTGGTCAGCGACGATCCCGTGGCGCTGTTCGCGCAGGCCCGGGCCGTCATCGATTTCACCTCGCCGGCGGCCACGGTGGACCATGCGGCCCTAGCGGCCCAGGCGCGCGCGGTGCATGTCATCGGCACCACCGGGTTCGAGGCGCAAGACCTTGACAAGATCGCCGCCGCCGCGCGCCATGCCACGATTGTGCGGGCGGGCAATATGAGCTTAGGCGTCAATCTTCTGACCGTCTTGACGGAGCAGGTGGCCAAGGCCTTGGGGCAAGAGTTCGACATCGAGATTGTCGAGATGCACCACCGCCACAAGGTCGATGCCCCCTCGGGCACCGCCCTGATGTTGGGCGAGGCGGCGGCCCAGGGGCGGGGCGTTGATCTTGCCCGAACCTCCGACCGGGGCCGGGACGGTCAAACCGGTGCGCGCCGCCCCGGTGATATCGGTTTTGCCGCCTTGCGCGGTGGTGATGTCGCGGGCGAGCATGACGTCATTTTTGCGGCAGCGGGCGAGCGGATCGTCCTGCGCCATATCGCAACAGACCGGGCGATTTTCGCCCGCGGTGCGGTGCAGGCGGTGCGCTGGGCGCTGGACCAATCACCGGGGGAGTATTCCATGCGTGACGTTCTTGGCCTGTCATGAGCTTTCTTGAGGACCTGTTCTCGCTAAGGGGTCGGGTGGCTTTGGTCACCGGCGGGGCCACCGGTTTGGGCGCGATGCTGGCCGAAGGGTTGGTGCGCGCAGGCGCCCATGTGGTCATCGCCTCGCGCAAACGCGCCGCTTGCGAGGCGGCGGCTGCGCGGATGGCGGCCCTTGGGCCGGGCACGGCAGAGGCCGCAACGCTGGATGTGGCCAACGAGGCGGACCTGGTGCGCTTTGCCCAAGAAATGCGCGCACAGCATCCCAAGCTGGACATCTTGGTGAACAATGCAGGCGTCTCTTGGGGCGCGCCGATGGACAGCTTTCCCCATGCCCAATGGGCGCGCGTGATGGGTGTGAACGTGGCCGCCCCCTTCACCTTGACCCGTGAATTGCTGCCCGCACTGAAGGCCGCCGCCACACCCCAGCGCCCCGCGCGGGTGGTCAATATCGGCTCGATCATGGGCACGGCCCCTGTGGCCGAAGGGGCCTATTCCTATACCGCCTCTAAGGCGGCTGTGCACCACCTCACCCGAACCCTGGCGGGGGAATTTGCGGGCGACCAGATCACCGTCAACGCCCTTGCCCCGGGGCCGTTTCCATCCAACATGACCGCCTTTGCCACGGGCACCGAGGCGGGTGCGGCCAAGGTGGGGCGCAACGTGCCCTTGGGCCGGATCGGTGCGGCTAAGGATGCGGCGGGGGCGATTGTCTATCTCTGCTCGGATGCGGGCGCGTACATCTCAGGCGCGATCCTTCCTCTCGACGGGGGCATGTCCGCCGCCACCCCTTTGGATCTTTTCGCCAACACCCTTGGCGCGTCCTAGCGCACGCCTAAAGCCCGTAAAGGTCGGAGTATTTCGCGTCCAAATAAGCAACCAGCTCGGCAGGAGACAGGTCTTGCCCGGTTGCGTTGCGCATCAGCTCGGGCGCGGGATAAAGCGCGCCATGGGTGTGGATGCGCGTGCGCAGCCAAGAGATGATCTCGCCAAAGCGGCCCTCAGACAGGTCGTCTTGTAGGTTGGGCAGATCCCGCGACAGGGCTTGGAACAACTGACCCGCATAGAGATTGCCCAAGGTATAGGTTGGAAAATACCCGATATAGCCCGAGGACCAGTGGACATCTTGCAAAATCCCGCGCCGCGCGTCCGGCACGGAGCGTCCGAAGTCTTGGGCAAACCGGGCGTTCCAGGCCTCTTCCAGATCGTCCACCTCTAGGCTGCCCTGCAGCAAGTCGCGTTCAAGATCAAAGCGCAGCATGATGTGCAGATTGTAATGGACCTCATCTGCCTCGGTTCGGATGAAGCCTGGAGTGACGTTGTTGACGATCCGGTAAAGATGCTCGGCGCTTTCGACGCCCACGCCGCCCAGCTCGGTCGTCATGGTCTTGAACAGCCAGGTGCAAAAGCTGCGAGACCGGCCAAGCTGGTTTTCGAACAGCCGAGATTGGCTTTCATGCACGCCCATCGAGCAGTGCCGGCCCACGGGCGTAAACGCGAAATCCGCGCCGATGCCCTGCTCATAGACCGCATGCCCGGTTTCGTGGATGGTCGAGTAAATCGTATCCAGCGGGTCGGCCTGGTCCACCCGGGTGGTGATGCGCACATCCCCGCCCGTGCCGGAGGAGAACGGATGCACCGACAGGTCCAACCGCCCGGCACTGAAATCAAAGCCAAACCTTTCAGCCAAAAGCCGCGCAAGCGCCAATTGGGTGTCTTTGGGGATGTCAAACTGCGGCAGGGATTGGTCCCGTGGTGCGGCGTCGATCCGTTCGCGCAAATGCACCACGCCCTGGCGCAAACTTGCAAAAAGCCGCGCCACTTGTGCGGCGCTCATATCCGGCTCGAACTGTTGCAACAGCACGTCGTAGGCGGACACCTCGCCTGTGCTTAGGGCTGCGGCCTCCTCTTTCTTGAGATCCACCATGCGTTTGAGGATCGGGGCAAAGCCCGCAAATGCGTTGGCCTCACGCGCGGCCAACCAGGCCTCATAGGCTTGCGAGCGCAGACGCGCCAATTCCTCCACCAACGCCTTTGGCATGCGCTTGGCGCGGGCATGGTCGCGGGCGATCAGCGCCAGGTTGCGCTGGGTGACAGGGTCCTTCTGTGTGGGATCGACCGCGTTGATCCAATCGCCCAACTCCGGGGCGGCTTGCATCCGGTGCACAGCGGCGGCTAAGGCCGCACTCTGCTCGCCGCGCGCGGCGGCCCCTTTGGCGGGCATCATGGTTTCCATGTCCCAGCCCAGCAACTCGCCCGCTTGGGCCAGCGCCTCGGTGTGGCGGACATGGGACATTAGACTGTCCAGGGGGCAGGTGGTCATGTGGGGGTCCTTTTACACAAGTGGTTCTTCATATCGGGGGCGTTCCGTCCTGCAATCAACGGGGCACACGGCATTTTCACGTTATTGTTTCATTTTAAGAAACGAAAAGTCTAAAAAATAGTGGATTGTTCGCGACGAGAGATTGGATAGATCCAAATTCAGGCAATTCAAAGGATCGTACCCATGGCTCACAGCTTGATCGTTCACACTTCCCCCCGGGGCGAGGCTTCCGTCACCCGCGCGCTGACAGACCGCTTGGCCGCAAAACTACCCGGCACCGCCACAGTGCGTGATCTGGGCGAAGGGCTGCCCTTGCTCGATGCGCAATGGATCGGCGCAAACTTCACCGAGGATGCGAAGCGCACACCCGAGCAGCAAGAGACGCTAGGCCTGTCTGATGCGCTTATCGCCGAGGTGCAAGAGGCCGACACCCTGGTCATCGGGTTGCCGATCTGGAACTTTGGCACCCCGGCGGTGCTGAAGGCCTGGATCGACCTAATCGCTCGGGCCCGCGTGACCTTTCGCTATGGTCCCAATGGCCCCGAAGGCCTGCTTGAAGGAAAGCGCGCCTTTGTTGTGGTCGCCTCCGGCGGCACATCCTTGGACAGCGCGGTGGATTTCGCGACCCCCTACCTGCGCCACGCCCTGTCCTTTTTGGGCGTCACCGATGTCACCGTGATCGACGCCAGTGGCGCGATGGTTCGGGGCGAGGCCGCGCGGATCGAGGCCGAGGCGCAAATTGACGCAATCGACGCTGCGAAAGTGGCCTGACTTGACCTTGCGCGGTTCGGGTACGACATGAGGGTAATGTCGATACCTTTGCCGAAACTAAGTGCCCAACCCCATGTGTTGGCGTTTCTGGCAGGGCGCCGCTCGCGCCCTGCAAAAACCCTGGCTGCCCCTGCGCCGGACAGGGACGCTTTGGTGCCCTTGCTGGAACTGGCCCTGCGCGTGCCCGACCATGGCAAGTTAGAGCCCTGGCGCCTGATCGTGTTGGAGGGGGATGCGCTGAGCAATGCGGCCGATCTTGCCCATGCTCGCGCGCAAAAGCTTGGCTTT
>JBCBNR010000201.1:0-6019 GCA_039821665.1 Pseudomonadota bacterium | reverse complement strand
AATTTTTACGAAACTGTGACGTTTCTGCGTTTTTGGCATTCACCCTTCAGGGTGCCGTTATGGGCGACCACCCCAAACAGGGCGACCTGCCACATGCAACCTAAGGATGTATTTTTGCTCTAGGCGGCCAAGCCCGGGCGCTGCATGGCCACATGGGCGGTTTCGTCGAAATTGGGCACATTGCGCGCCAGAATATCGCGCAGCTTGCTGGTGTGCTCGATCTCGTCCAAACCCCATTTCGTAAAGGTGCGCCAGTTATAGACATGCTCGGACAGCAGCGGGTTGGTCAGCGCTTGGCTGAACGCATCCACGGCCACCATGCGCAGGATCAACGGCGGCAGGGGCGAGCCATCGACCCGGTCCTCACAGAACAAGCCCACGAAGAATTCCACATCCTTGGGGCTGCCATAGAGATCTTTGAGGATCGTCTGCACGGTCGTGTCCGACGAGATCTCGTCAAAGCTGTAGGGCCGTTTGAGGCCCACATAGTGCCGGTAATCCGAATAGGGCGCGAGCGCGACCGCGCGGCCCTGTTGGATGGACGCCTGCTCCACATGCAATAGGGCATCGGCCGTGTTGCGTGGGCCCACAGCGCCTGCGCGCGTGGCACTCATATCCCGAAAGCCCGCCATCATCCCATGGTCCAGCAGGTGCTTGTTTTCCATGAATGTCTGGGGCAACGGCACCTCGGTCCCGCCCCAAATCAGCGCATCCGGGATCAGCGCGTGCCAGCGGTAGAGCAGCGAAAACTCGGTCGAGATCCAGTTGGGTTTGTTCCAGCGCGCATGCCACGCGACGCTGGGGTCTGCCTTGAAGGTAAAGGCAGATGGGGCGATGTGGTTGATGTAATCCTCCACCACCATTTTGATGAACATCACGATGGTGATGTTGCGCGCGGTCTCGAACACGCGATCATCATCCCAATGGGCGTTGCGTGCCTCCAACGCGCCCGCTACGCGATTATGCTCTCGCAGGAAAAGCGTATTCATCATGGCCACTTGCGGGACGGAGTTCGCGCGATCCCCGCCAAAAGCAAACAGCCGGTCAAGCTGCGCTGTGTCCGTTAGGTTAGACTGCCCCAAAGGCTCGTCCAGAATGGGCGTGCCGTCGCTGCGCAAAAACTCTGGCTTGGTCTGCCCACCTGATTTGAGGAAGAGGGCGTACTCTTCGCCATTGATCAGCTGAGACTTAAGGCGGCCCTTCTGGCCGTCCTGTTCGCTTTTGAGGCGCAGAACGTTCGTCTGCTCCTCCGTGCGGCCATACAGCGGGCACAGGTCAATCTCGTGGTTTGACGTGTTCATCCGAGTGACCGAGAAATCCCCATCCTCCTCGCGGTCCTGGGTGCGAATGAAGCCGTCGGTCAGATACTGGGCAAAGGCAGGAAACAGACAGGACGAATAGGGGCACAGTTTCTGCCCATCGTCGCGTTTGAACAGCCCCATCATCTGGTCCAATTCGGGGGTTGGCACCCCGGTGTCGGGGGGCAAGTGACGGCTGGAAAAGCGGCGATCCGTCAGCCCCTTCCAAGAGACGTAGTCATGTGCGGTGCTCATCGGGTGGGGGCGCGCGCGGCAGACGGTGACGATCTTGTTGATCATAAATCTGTTCACCCACCTGGTCAGGGTCTCGGACTTCAAGACAAGTCTGATGAGGAAATCGAGGATCTTTTGAACAGGTTTCGACATGGAAGGTCCCGACAAGCGTTTGAATGGAATGCTACCATCAAGCCGCATGGGGTGCCGCTGGGTCAACACTAACCTTTCGCCTAGGGTGCGGTTTCACACCTTTGCACCGCGGACCGTGCGCAGATCGGGCGCATTACGTCTTTTCGGTAGGTCTTGCCGAGGGCCCGTCCTTGGAGGTGGGTCGTGCGGCATAGGTTTGGGTTTAGAAGTGCTTTCGTTTCAGTGGGTTGGGGTGTGAATTGGAGAGAGATCCACACCCTATCCTTTCTGTCAGGAACTTATGGTTGATACACCATAAATGCGCCTCAAAAGACCAATAAACCAACGGCTTAACGGGTGTTTTGGATGTAATTTTCAGCCCGATTGTAAGTGTAGAGAGTGTGGGTTGTGGCGACCAAAGTCCTTATCATCGAAGATCCCCAAGGCCGCGATATCCCGTTGGAGATGCACCTGCGCAGGGAACGCGGGGTCGCCTTTCAAAGCACCAATTCGATCCCAAGCGCTGTGGCGTTGATGGCCGAGGGAGAGGTCCCCGATATTTGCGTGATCGGCGCGGAGAAACTGCCCAAATCTTTGCCTTGCGCCCATTGGGATGGGCTAAGCGAGGTGCCCATCGCGGTGTTGCAGTCCCAACCCACCTTGTGGACCGCACGCGGCGCGTTGAAGGTGGGGGCCGCGGGCGTGATTATGCGCAACGAAAGCCCCCGGACGATTTTGCGCGCGCTGCGTTTCATCATCTCGGGCGAGCGCTATCTGTCCGCGCAGTTGTTGGGCGATGACGCACCTTTGGTGGAGCTGTCGCTGAGTGCGCGGGAAATGCAGGTGTTAGAAAGCATTTGTAAGGGTCTGACCAACAAAGAAATTGCGCTAGCCTTAAGCGTTCAAGAAGTGACCATAAAACTGCATGTGAAGGCGGTGTGTCGCAAGCTCAACGCGCGAAACCGGACCCATGCCGCGATGATCGCGCGGGATCTTGGGTTGGTTTAGGCGCGCCCTTATTCGCGCCTCAACACCCGGTCCACCACCCAGGCAGAAATCCCTTCGGGCTGAAAACTGTTGGTGACTTCGGCCTCATCGTATTGCTTTGTCACCCAATCGCGAAATCCGATGCCGGATTGCGCCTGTGCGCGCGCGTAGACCTCGATGAAATGGGTCAGAATGCCCGTATGCGCCGTGCGCACATGCATGAACCGCAAGCTAAGCTGGGCCAGGGCCTCGGGCACGGTGCCACCTTGGGATAAAACGTAGATCGCAGCGCCCAAGCCTGCCCGGTCCGCACCGGATTTGCAGTGCAGCAACATTGGCGTCTCGGCCCGATCATACACATCCAACAGCTCGAGGATCGCATCGCGCGGCGGCGCCTGTCGGGAAAAAAGCCTGACATTGATCAGTGTCAGACCCAAGTCGCGGGCGGCCTCCTCCTCCAACAAAAAAGAGCCTAGATCACTTGCGCCGCGCAGGTTTATCACGGTCTTAAGGCCCCGCTTGGCCCAATAGTGCAGGCGCGCGGGCGAGGGTTGGTTTGCCCGAAACACCCCGGGCCTGATTTGGGCGGTGTTCGAGTAAAGCGTGCGCAAGAACCCATGATCAAAGGCGATCATATCAAACCTGGCCCGGGCACGGGCCCCAGGGGCCGACAGGTCATGCGCCCAATCCGCGCGCCAGGACCGTTCCCAGGCGCGCCAACGTTGTTGCAAGGTCTTGGGGGTGCCGCTCATGCGGGGCGACTTAGACAGTTGCGCGACCAAGGGCAATGCTTGGTCGCAAGTGTTTGCCGCGTGCCCGCAAGAAATGAGGCGTGGCGCCCCCCAATTTGTCGCGATATAGATCGGGCATGAATATCATTACGACCACTGACGCGTTGCAGGCTTTTTGTAGCGAAGCCGCACACCACCCTTACGTGACCGTTGACACGGAATTTCTGCGCGAGCGGACCTATTTCGCCAAACTGTGTTTGGTTCAACTGGCCATGCCTGGACATGATGACAGTACGGGCGTGGTCGTTGACACGCTGGCGCCGGGCCTGTCGTTGGACCCATTATATGAGCTGTTTCGCAACCCTGATGTGGTCAAGGTGTTTCACGCAGCGCGCCAAGACCTGGAGATCTTTTTTGTGGATGGGGATGTCCTGCCGCAGCCGCTCTTTGACACTCAGGTGGCCGCGATGGTGTGTGGCTATGGCGAGCAGGTGGGTTACGAGACCTTGGTGCGCAAGATCACCAAATCGGGCTTGGACAAGTCTTCGCGCTTTACTGATTGGTCGCGCCGGCCCTTGAGCGACAAACAACTGGCCTATGCCTTGGCGGATGTCACACATCTGCGCCAGATCTACGAGGATTTGGACGATAGACTGACGAAAACCGGGCGGCGCGCCTGGGTGGATGAAGAGATGTCGACGCTGATGGACACCTCGTCCTATGTGGTCGAGCCGGAGGAGGCATGGCGTCGGGTCAAAACCCGCAGCAACTCGGCGGTGTTTTTGGCCATCGTGCGCCATTTGGCCGAGTACCGCGAGACCTTGGCCCAGTCGCGCAACGTGCCGCGCAATCGGGTCTTCAAGGACGACGTGATTCTAGAGCTTGCGGCGACGAAACCCACCAGCCTGGATGCGTTGCAAAAATCGCGCCTGCTGCTGCGCGAGGCGCGCAAGGGCGAAATGGGCGAAGGGATTATCCGCGCGGTCAAAGGAGCACTGGCGATCCCGGCAAAAGATCTGCCCACCCCCCCGGTTCAGCGCGAACGTCGCGCAGGGCTAGAGGGGCTGACGGATCTTTTGCGCGTGCTGCTTAAAGCGCGCGCCGAGGAGGTAGGGGTTGCGCAGAAACTTGTCGCTTCCGCGGCGGATCTGGACCTTTTGGCCTCGGGCGAGTTGCCCCCCGACAGCCCGTTGCTGGGCGGTTGGCGACACGAGGTGTTCGGCGCGGACGCAGAGCGGCTGCGCGCGGGCGAGATTGCCCTGTCAGCCTCGGGCGATACGGTCAAAATCGTGGATGTTGCGCAGGTTAAGGGCGCAGCGTGATCGCGCCACTGGCAGCGTTGATGTCGAACTGATCGACCTGATCCAACACATCACGTGGCACAAAAACAGCCGCCGTCAGCGCTTGTCCCGCCGACCGGCCAGACACAGGCGTGGCGGGGGGCACGGCACGCATCTCGGCCAAGACCCGACCATCCGCGTCCGGGCCCCGCAGCCGTAGGGTGGCGGAGTGATATCCAAGCGAAGGGGCCACGCCTTCAACCCGCAAAATGGCACCGCGCAACGCAGGTTCCAACACAGCGCCGCGCAGGGCGGTCACCGGGACAGTTGGATCGAGGACAGCGACCTCGGTCTCGGCCTGTGCCTCGCGGCCACCGCCCGAGAACCAAGCCGAGCCCAGCGAGCCCGAGCCAGACCCCCCGCCACAGGCTGCCACTGCTAGGCAAAGACCGATCGCCACACCCAAAGGCCGCATTTTGCCCCCTCTTTAGACACGTGGCGATTGGTCTATGGAGCATTCAGGGTCTGATCAAGGTAAATCCACCTCGACGCTGGACGCATGCGGGGCAGAGGAGTATCTCGCACGGCAAGATAGGGGAAACGGGATGGCTACGGCTGCATTTGAAGAGATCGTTGAAGACTTCGAGTTTCTGGACGCATGGGAGGATCGGTACCGCCATGTGATAGATCTGGGAAAGAAGATGCCGGCGCTGCCGGAAAGCCAGCGCAACGCCGCCACCAAGGTCGATGGCTGCGCCAGTCAGGTCTGGCTGGTGCCCCATGTGGACGGCGTGGGCCCGTCTGCCAAGATGCGTTTTGATGGCGACAGCGACGCGCTGATCGTCAGCGGCCTTATTGCTGTCCTGCGCGCGCTTTACAATGATCTTGAAGCGGGCGAGATCCTGGCCGTAGATGCAAGCGCTGAACTGTCCCGATTGGGCTTGGACCAGCATCTTTCGGCCCAGCGGTCCAACGGGCTTACAGCAATGATTGCACGGGTTCGGGCGCTTGCGTCCGCCGCAAAGGAGAGTTGAGTTGGCTGATTTAAAGACACTTCTGGCCCAGAAACCGGTACTGTTGGCGGATGGTGCGACGGGCACGAACCTGTTTGCCATGGGCTTGGAAGCGGGCGAAGCGCCTGAGTTGTGGAACATCGACGCGCCCGAGAAGGTCACGGCGCTTTATCAAGGGTCGGTGGATGCGGGCAGCGATATCTTTCTGACCAATTCTTTTGGGGGCACCGCTGCGCGCCTCAAGCTGCACAACGCCCAAGACCGGGTGGGAGAATTGAACCGCAAAGCGGCCCAGATCGGCCGGGCGGTCGCAGACAGCGTGGACCGCGATGTGGTCGTTGCGG
>JBCBNR010000200.1:0-6034 GCA_039821665.1 Pseudomonadota bacterium | reverse complement strand
GCCAAGCTGGCCAAGCGCTTGACCGAGAAAGAGGGAAAGCGGGTGCTGATGGCCTCGCTCGACACACGGCGGCCCGCAGCGATGGAGCAGTTGGCGGTGCTCGGCACCCAGATCGGGGTGGAGACCTTGCCAATCGTGCCTGGCCAATCGGCGGTTGATATCGCCAAACGCGCCAAGCAGCAGGCGACATTGGGCGGCTTTGACGTGGTGATGCTCGACACCGCGGGCCGGTTGCACGTGGATGACGAACTGATGGGCGAGGTCGAGGCGGTGCGCGACCACGCCAAACCCCACGAGACCCTGTTGGTCGTCGATGGTTTGACCGGCCAAGACGCGGTCAACGTGGCCGAGCAATTCGATGGGCGTGTGGGCATCTCGGGCGTGGTGCTCACCCGGATGGATGGCGACGGGCGCGGCGGCGCTGCGCTGTCGATGCGGGCGGTGACCGGCAAACCGATCAAGTTTGTGGGCCTGGGCGAGAAGATGGACGCGTTGGAGGAGTTCCACCCCGAACGTGTGGCAGGCCGCATTCTGGGCATGGGCGACATCGTGGCCCTGGTGGAAAAAGCGCAAGAGACCATCGAGGCCGAGCAGGCCGAGCGAATGATGAAGCGCTTCCAAAAAGGTCAGTTCAACATGAACGACCTGAAGTCCCAGTTGGAGCAGATGATGAAGATGGGCGGCATGCAGGGCATGATGGGGATGCTGCCCGGCATGGGCAAAATGGCCAAGCAGATCGAAGAGGCCGGCTTTGACGACAGCATCCTGAAGCGCCAGATCGCCCTCATCCAGTCGATGACCAAGAAAGAGCGGGCCAACCCTGCCTTGATGCAAGCCAGCCGCAAAAAGCGGGTGGCCGCAGGCGCAGGGCAAGAGGTCTCGGACCTCAACAAGCTTTTGAAGATGCACCGTCAGATGGCGGATATGATGAAAAAGATGGGCAAGATGGGCAAGAAAGGCCTGATGCGCGGCGGCCTGGGCGCGATGTTGGGCAAAGGCGGTGGCATGCCGCCAGGCATGGGCGCACCGGGAGGCGGCCCCGCAGGGGCTCCGAGCGGGGCGCTGCCCCCGGGCTTTCCCGGGATGCCGGGTGGGGGCGCTGCCCTGCCACCTGGCCTTTCAGGCTTTGGCAAAAAGAAGTGAGCTTTTGCACACGCATAACGGGGGCCCCGTTGGGGCCGCCTTGCCGCGCGGGTCTGCCTGACGGCAGGGGGCTTCCATGCGTATGACAGCACCCACCTTGCAGACCGAACGTCTGACCTTGCGCCATTATACCCGCGCGGACTTGGCCCCATGGATCGCGTTCTTAGGCACGGATCACGCACGCTATATGGGTGGTCCGATCAGCGAGCAGGACGCCTGGCTTCATTTTCATGCAGACATCGCAACCTGGCAAACAGATGGGTTCGGCGGGTGGTCCGTGGTGCTTGATGGGATCTATATCGGCCAGGTCGGCCTGAGCCATCCTCCCGAATACCCAGAACTGGAGTTGGGGTGGTTTTTGCTGCCGGAGTTCCAAGGCCAAGGTTTTGCAACCGAAGCCGCCTTGGCCGCCCGCGCCTATGCCTATAACGAAGGACGGCAGACCACCTTGGTCAGCTACATCGATCAAGACAACGCGGCGTCGATCGCGGTGGCCGAGCGTCTGGGGGCCCACCCGGATCCGAAAGCCGCACGACCAGATCCTGAGGATTTGGTCTATCGTCATCCCGCGCCGGAGGCTCTGCAATGACCTTGCGGACCGAACGGCTTGTCTTGCGCCAACCGAGCGCGGCCCACACCCAAGCGGTTGTGGCCTTCTTTGGCTCAGAGCGGGCCCGCTTTGTCGGTGGGCCGATGGATACGGGCAAGGCCTGGCGAGCCTTTGCCTCCTTTGCGGGGCATTGGACGTTGCGTGGCTTTGGCAGTTTTGTGGCCGAGACCGCCAGCGACGCCCGCCCCGTCGCCCTTGTTGGCCCGTGGTTTCCCGGCGATTGGCCGGAGCGCGAGATCGGCTGGTCCCTGCTCGCGGCCCAGGATGAGGGGCAAGGCTATGCCACCGAAGCGGCCCGCGCTTGCCTTGCCCATGCGTTCGGCCCGCTCGGCTGGGACACGGCCGTAAGCTACATCCACAAGGACAACCACGCGTCCTGTGCGGTGGCAGAGCGCCTAGGCGCGCGGTTGGAGCCGAAAACAGCCGCCCCTGGCGCGGACGATCTTGTTTATCGCCACACAGCCCCTGGCGTGCAGCCATGACCCGCATCGAGACCGAGCGCCTGGTGTTGCGCGCGCCCCTAGCCGAGGACAGCGCCGCCCTGGTTGGCTTTTTTGCCAGCGAGCGCGCGGCCTTTGTGGGCGGTCCGCTCGCGCTGGGGCTGGCCTGGCGGCACGTGGCGACGATCTGTGGGCACTGGATGCTCAAAGGCTTCGGCCCCTTCATCCTGACCGACCGGCACACGGGCGAGAGCCTTGGTCTTACCGGTCCCTGGGCCCCGGGTGACCGCCCCGAGCCGGAGGTGGTCTGGGCCCTGTGGGACCACGCCCCCAAGGGACAAGGTTTGGCCCAAGAGGGCGCGCAAGCCGCCCTTGATCACCTGTTCACAGGTCTGCGCTGGGAGAGCGTGGTGTGCTATATCGACCCAAGCAATGCGCCGTCCATTGCACTTGCGCGTCGCTTGGGCGGTGTCGAAGACCCCCATGCCGCGCGCCCCGCGCCCACGGATTTGGTGTTCCGCCATGCCCCCAACAGCGGTGCGCGCCCATGAGCCTGATTAGCCCCCCTTTGACCCAGTTGCAGACAGCGCGCCTGAGCTTGCGCGCCCCCCAGCCCGAGGACGAGCAGGACATCATGGCCTTTTACATGTCGCCCCGGTCCAAGCATGTGGGCGGGCCATACGACCGGGTCGGCGCTTGGCATCGGGCGGCGGGTTTTTTCGGGCATTGGGCCCTGCGCGGACATGGCAAGCTGATCTCGGTGGAGCGGGCCACGGGCGCGCGGGTGGGCACGGTTGGCGTGGGCCGTCCGGAGGGATGGCCCGAACGGGATCTCAACTGGACGATCTGGTCGGATGCATATGAAGGGCGCGGCTATGCCTTTGAGGCCACCAAAGCGCTGCGCGACGCCGTGGCCAAGCTTTATGGGTGGACCGGCCTTGTTAGCTATATCGAGGCCGACAATGCCCGCTCGATCAAGCTGGCGGAGCGTTTGGGCGCCGTGCTCGACCCACAGGCCCCGCCGCCCGATCCCTACCCTTGTCTTGTTTACCGCCATCCAAAGTCGGAGGAGCCCCAATGAACGACACCCAGCGCGCCGCCGAGATCCTGGCCGAGCATCGCGAAAGCATCGACCGGTTGGATGCCATTTTGGTGTTCACCCTGGCCGAGCGGTTCAAGCACACCAAAGCAGTGGGCGCGCTTAAGGCCGCACACACCCTGCCCGCATCGGACCCTGCGCGCGAGGCAAAACAAATCGACCGCTTGGAACGGTTGTCGCAAGAGGCGGATCTGGATCCGGGTTTTGCCGCGGCCTTCCTGAATTTCATCATCGCCGAAGTTATTCGGCATCACGAAAAAGCAGCCCATTCGGACGGCTGACCCCGTCCGCCATGCCATCAAAAGGAGAACATAATGGCGATCAAACTGCGACTGGCCCGAGGTGGGTCGAAAAAGCGTCCCTTCTATTCCATCGTGGCCGCAGACAGCCGCATGCCCCGGGACGGGCGCTTCATCGAGAAGCTCGGCACCTATAATCCGCAACTGCCCAAGGACAGCGAAGACCGGGTGAAGATGGACATGGACCGGGTCCAGCATTGGCTGGGCGAGGGCGCACAGCCCACGGACCGCGTTTCGCGCTTTTTGGAGGCCGCAGATGTGCTGGCCAAGAAAGAGCGGGCCAACATGAAAAAGGCCGAGCCTGGCAAGAAAGCCAAGGAGCGCGCTGAAGAGAAGGCGAGCAAGGCTGCCGAGGCAGAGGAGGCCCGCAAAGCCGCCGAGGAAGAGGCAAAGGCCGCAGCTGAGGCCCCCGCTGAGGAGCCTGCAGCCGAGGAAGCCCCCGCCGAGGAGGCCCCAGCAGAGGCTGCCGAAGACAAGGCCGAGGGCTAGTCTGCCTATGGCGCACCAAGAACTTACATGCGTGGGCGCCATTGCAGGCGCTTACGGCGTGCGCGGTGAGGTGCGCCTTAAGTCCTTTTGCGCCGAGCCAGGCGCGATTGCCCAATACGCGCCTTTGCTGACCGAGGATGGGACACGCAGCTTTAGCGTGACCCTGACCGGGACCGTTAAGGGGGGCCTCGCCGCCCGGTTGGGCGGCATCGGCACGCGCGAAGACGCCGCCGCCATGAAAGGCACGCGGCTGTTTGTTCCGCGTGACAGGTTGCCAGCCTTGCCCGATGACGAGTTCTATCATGCCGATTTGATCGGCCTGGAGGTGCTCGACACAGGCGGGGCACATCTGGGCCGGGTGCGCGCCGTCCACGACCATGGCGCAGGTGACATCCTGGAAATCCTCGGCCCGGGCCTGAAAGCCCCCGCCATGCTGCCGTTTACCAAAGACGCTGTGCCCACGGTGGATCTGAGCGTTGGGCGCATCGTGGTGGACCCGCCCGCAGGCGTGTTCGAGGGCTAGGGGTTGGCCGCGCCCCCCCGCTCCCATGGCAGGCTGTCGATCTCGGCCAATCTGCGCCCGCGCGATCTGATGGATGGCCCCAAACGGCTGTCGGGTGTTTGGACCGCAAAGGTTTTGACGCTGTATCCGCAGATGTTTCCCGGGGTTTTGGAATACTCGCTGACAGGGCGGGCGCTGTCGGCCGGCCTTTGGGGGATGGAGGCCATACAGATCCGTGACTTTGCCACCGGCAAACACCGCAATGTGGATGACACCCCCGCAGGTGGGGGTGCTGGCATGGTGCTGCGCGCCGACGTGGTCGCCCGCGCCATCGACTTTGCCCAACGCGACAGCGCGGCACGCCCGCTGATCTATCTCTCACCGCGCGGCGCGCCGTTTACCCAAGCCATGGCCCGGGATCTGGCGCAAGGGCCCGGGGTGACCCTGCTGTGCGGCCGGTTCGAAGGTGTGGATCAACGGGTGCTCGAGGCGCGCGAGGTCCAAGAGGTCTCGCTGGGGGATTTTGTTCTGACCGGTGGCGAGATCGCAGCCCAGGCCTTGATTGACGCAACAGTCCGCCTTATACCCCGCGTGCTTGGGAATGCCGAGTCGACCGTAGAGGAAACTTTCTCCAACGGATTGCTCGAACATCCTCAGTACACGCGCCCCGCGCAATGGGAAGGCCGCACGATCCCCGATGTGCTTTTGTCGGGACATCACGGCGATATCGACGCTTGGCGTCGGGCCCAGGCCGAGGCGCTGACGAAAACAAGACGACCCGATCTCTGGCGGGCCTATACGGACCCGGATCAAAGCACAGAGCGCTCGGCGCGCCACAAGACCGCCGCCAAAGGCGAAGAAAAGGATTGAGACGATGAACATGATCGAGACGCTCGAAGCCGAGCAGATCAAAGACTTGGGCAAAGACATTCCCGACTTTGCCGCTGGTGATACCATTCGCGTAGGCTTTCGTGTGACCGAAGGCACCCGCACCCGGGTTCAGAATTACGAAGGTGTGTGCATCGGCCGCAAAGGCGGCGATGGTATCGGCGCTGCTTTCACCGTGCGCAAAATCTCGTTCGGCGAAGGGGTTGAACGTGTGTTCCCCCTGCATTCCCCCAACATCGATTCGATCACCGTGGTGCGCCGCGGTCGGGTGCGCCGGGCAAAGCTGTACTACCTGCGTCAACGTCGCGGGAAATCCGCGCGGATCGCCGAGAAATCCAACTATCGCCCCAAGTCGTCGGGCGCCGAGGCGTAAACTCGCTAAAGTTCGCTTAGAAAAGTGGCCCTGCGGGGCCATTTTTTGTGGCTGCATCCAAGCCGCGCCCTAGTCTTGCCGCGATCGGCAAATATCCGTTCGGATATGTCATTGCCGATGTTTGTGTTGAGATCGATCCTGTTGGCACCGTGGGTTCTGCTGCGGTGCATTCCAGTTTTCGTTGTCACCGT
>JBCBNR010000199.1:0-6064 GCA_039821665.1 Pseudomonadota bacterium | reverse complement strand
CCCGTGCGGGGCTGACAGGCATATCGATATGCGTCACATGGGTGTGGCCACCCGAATGCAACGCATCGATCACCGCATTGACCACCGCAGGCGGCGAGCCGATGGCCCCGGCCTCACCGCAGCCTTTCACACCCAAAGGGTTGTGCGTGCACGGCGTCGCACAGGAATGATCCACCGCGTAAAACGGCATATCGTCGGCCCGTGGCATCGCGTAGTCCATGTAGGACCCGGTCAACAGCTGGCCTTCCGCGTCATAGGCGCAGTTTTCCAACAAGGCCTGACCGATGCCCTGGGCCAGCCCACCATGGACCTGGCCTTCCACGATCATCGGGTTGACCACGTTGCCAAAGTCATCGGCCGCGGCAAAGGACATAACCTCGACCTTGCCTGTGTCCGCGTCCACTTCCACCTCGCAGGCATAGGCGCCCGACGGGTAGGTGAAGTTGGCAGGATCGTAGAACGCGGTCTCCTCCAAGCCGGGCTCGATATCCTCGAGCGGATAGTTATGGGGCACATAGGCCGCCAAGGTCACATCGCCCCAAGCCACCGATTTGTCCGTGCCCGCGACCGAGAACTGGCCGTTGGCAAGTTCCACATCCGCCTCGGACGCTTCCATCAAATGGGCCGCGATCTTCTTGGCCTTGTTGATGATCTTTTCGGTCGCCCGCACCATGGCCGAACCGCAGACCGCCAGCGAGCGGGACCCATAGGTGCCCATCCCGAAGGGGATCTTCGCGGTGTCGCCATGGACGATCTCGATCATGCTTTCGTCGATACCCAGCATCTCCGCGACCACCTGGGGAAAGGTCGTCTCGTGGCCCTGCCCATGGCTGTGCGCGCCCACCATCACAGAGATCGAACCGGTGGCGTTCACCCGCACGGTCGCTGCATCGTAAAGGCCGGCACGCGCGCCCAACTGCCCCACCAGGTTCGACGGCGCGATGCCGCAGGCCTCGATATAGCAGTTCACACCCAAACCGCGCAGCTTACCGCGCGCCTCGCTTTCCTTGCGCCGCGCCTCGAAGTCCGAGAGATCGGCAATCTCTTCCAGCTTGGACATGGTCGCCTCGTAATTGCCCGTGTCGTATTCCACAGCCACTGGTGTGGCATACGGAAATTGGTCGGGCTGGATGAAATTGCGGCGACGCAGCTCGATGGGATCAATGCCAAGCTCGCGCGCGGCTTTGTCGATCACCCGCTCCAACTGGAACGTGGCCTCGGGCCGGCCAGCACCGCGGTAGGCATCCACAGGCACGGTGTTGGTGAACACGGCCTTCACGTTCACGTAAATCAGCGGCGTGGTGTAATTGCCTGCCATCAGGGTGCCGTGCAACCAGGTCGGAACCGAGGATGCAAAGGTCGAAAGATACGCGCCCATATTGGCCAGGGTGTCCGTGCGCAGCGCCACGAACTTGCCATTTTCGTCCAGTGCAAGCTCGATCTTGGTCACGTGATCGCGACCATGGGCGTCTGACATGAAAGCCTCGGACCGGGACGAGGTCCACTTGACCGGGCGACCACATGCCTTTGCGGCGAAGGTGCAGAACGCCTCTTCTGCGTAGTGGAAGATTTTGGTGCCGAAACCGCCACCCACATCGGGGGCCACCACGCGCAGCTTGTGCTCTGGAATGCCAAGCACAAACGCGCCCATCAGCAAGCGGATGACGTGGGGGTTTTGCGAGGTGGTGTAGAGCGTGTAATCGTCGGTGCCCGAGTTATAGTCGCCCAGGGCAACGCGCGGCTCCATCGGATTGGCAACCAGGCGGTTGTTCACCAGCTCCAAGGTAGTGACGTGATGGGCGGATTTGATCGCCGCATCCACCGCCTCGCGGTTGTCCTCCACAAAGCCCCAATCGTAGCAGATGTTCGAGGTAAGGTCGTCATGCACCTTGGTGGCACCGTCTTTCACGGCCTCGACCATATCAACCACGGCCGGAAGCTCGGTCAGATCCAGCTCGATCGCGGCGGCCGCATCGCGGGCCTCGTCCAGGCTGTCGGCCACAACGGCGGCAATGGGATCGCCCACATGGCGCACCTTACCTTGGGCGAGCACCGGGTGCGCGGGTTCTTGCATCGGCTCACCAAAGCGGTCCGTCACCTGCCAGCCGCAGGGAATGCCACCCACACCTTCGAAATCGGCACCAGTGAAAATCTTCACCACACCGGGCATGCTTTGCGCGGCCGAGGTGTCGATCCCGTTGATCTTGGCATGCGCCACATCCGAGCGCAGGAAGGCCACATAAGCTTGGCCATGTACATTGATGTCATCGGTGTACTGACCCTTACCGGTCAGAAACCGCACATCCTCGCGCCGCTTCGGGCTGGCGCCAATTCCATTATCCTTGGGCATATCTCTTGGTCTCCCTGATCAGCGACCTTTGGCCGCCGTCTTTGTTGTCAAAGACCCACCCGGCGCGCGCAGCACACCGGGGATGGTCACCAGGTTTGGGTTATTCCGCGGCCATCGGCGACAGCTGGCCAGAAGCCGCCTGGATCGCCTTGACGATGTTGTGGTACCCGGTGCAACGGCAAATGTTGCCCTCCAAGTACTCTCGGATCTCGCTCTCGGACGGGGTGGGGTTTTCCTTCAACAGGGCGGCCGCCGTCATCACCATGCCGGGCGTGCAGAACCCGCATTGAAGGCCATGGTGGTCCTGGAACGCCTGTTGAATGGTGCCAAGCGAGCCGTCTGCATTGGCCATCCCTTCGATGGTGGTCACCTCAGCGCCATCCGCGTCCGCCGCCAGCATGGTGCAGGCTTTCACAGCCACACCGTTCACATGCACCTGGCAGGCCCCACATTGGGATGTGTCACACCCCACATGGGTGCCCGTCAGCCGCAAATCTTCGCGCAGGAAATTGACAAGCAAGGTCCGGCCCTCAACGGAGCCGGAGACCTGTTTGCCATTCACCGTCATTGATACCTCGGTCATGGATCTCCTCCCTGGATATCTGTTACCCGACCAGTCGCTTTAACCAGCCGCTCTTTTTCTCTTCAATTGCGCCCTCGGTGGCCCCCTCTTCCGCGGGGCCTTCCAAGGCGGTTTGGAAATTGGTGAAGAACTTATCAGCCATATTCTTGGCAAAGCCATCGATCAGGCGCGAGCCTAGCTGTGCCAGCTTGCCGCCGACCTTTGCCTCTACGTCATAGGACAACTCTGTCCCGCCATCGGCATCCACCAGCTTGACGTCAGCAGCGCCTTTGGCAAATCCCGCAGCGCCGCCCTTGCCTTCGCCGGTGATGGTATAGCTTTCGCCCTCGGTCACATCCGACAGGCTGACCGACCCTTTGAAGGTCGCTTTGACCGGTCCAACCTTTTGAACAACCGTCGCCTCGAACCCCTCCTCGGGCGAGCCTGTCAGCTCTTGGCAGCCAGGAATGCAGGCCTTCAGGACATCTGGGTCATTGAGTGCTTGCCACACCTCTGCGCGAGGGGCAGCGATGCTGCGCGTGCCGGTCATCTTCATGGAACGGAGTCCTCCTGCCAATACGCTAGGGTGCGGGTTTTCGTCTGGCTATGCGACCTTTGGACAAGGGCGCGGATCAGGCAAGATGTTTCGACGCGCGCAGGCAAGTTTTCCAGCACAATGCAGGGCCTGCGCAGGTCCTGCCTCACTCTCCCCAGCTGGCCAGCCTGCGGTCAATGGTTTTGCGAGAGATGCCAAGGCGGCGGGCCGCCTCTGCACGGTTGCCGGCGCTTTGGTCCAGGATGTGCATAATGTGCCGGCGTTCCACCGCTTCCAGCGCCTCGGCGGCCAGGTCGCCTGACACATCGCCGTGACCTGCAAACTCCTCGGGAAACTCGCCCAAGATTACCGAGCGTTCGATGAGGTTGCGCAACTCGCGCACATTGCCCGGCCAACCATAGCGGCGCAGTTTAAGCAATGTCTCCTCGTCCAGTTCCAACGGTGGCATACCCAACAGGGTGGAAAACTGCGCCATAAAATAGGCGGCAAGCTCGACGATATCCTCGGACCGATCGCTGAGCGGCGGCATGTCCATGCGCACCACATTCAAACGGTGGTACAGATCCTCGCGCATTTGACCAGACGCAACCGCCGCATCCAGGTCTGCATTCGTGGCAAAGAGAAACCGCAAATCCAAGGGGATCTCGCGCTCGGCGCCGACAGGGCGCACGCGCTTATCCTCCAATACCCGCAACAGCGCTGCCTGGCTGTTGTGCGGCAGATGTACCACCTCGTCGAGAAACAGGGTCCCGCCATCGGCCAACAGCAACAACCCCGGGCGCACCTGTTCCCCATCTTCCACCACCCCAAACAACTCTGTCGCGATCCTGTCAGGGGCCAGGGTGGCGCAGTTAACCGCCACAAAGGGCGCCTCCGCACGGGGCGACGCGGCATGGAGGTGCCGGGCGGCAAGCTCTTTGCCGGTACCACTTGGGCCTGTGAACAGCACCGAGGTCGGAAGCGCGGCCAGACGCTGCAAAGCGCCGCGCACCGCATCCATGGGCGCGGAGGTGCCCAAAAGTGGCCCGCGCCCAGCCCCCTCCAACAACTCGCGGCGCAGCAACAGATTGTCCCGGCGCAGCACCTTGGCATCCAGCGCCCGCTCGGCAGCCGAGACGATTTGACCGGCCCGAAAGGGTTTGAGCACGAAATCCGTGACCCCCGCCCGCAACGCGGCGATCGCTGTCTCCAGATCCGCGTAGGCCGTTATCATAATGGCATCCGCAAAAAACCCGCGCCTGCGCTGCTCGGCCAACCAGTCCAACCCGGTCATACCCGGCATCACATTGTCCAGGATCACGAGATCAAAGAACCCCTCGTCCAAGCGCGCTGTGGCCTCGATGGGCGAGGCGGCCTCCTCGACCCGTTTTGCCCTGGGCCCAAAGGTTTTGGACAGAAAGTTGCGCATCCCAGGCTCGTCATCGACGATCAGCACAGAAGCGTTGGACAGGGTGCTTGCCTCGGCATCCGGTTCAGGCAGGGGGGCGGGCAAAGCGGCCATCAGTCCAAGCGTACATTGTCGCTTGAATGCACTTCGGAGGACGAAAAGCCCGCCTGACCCAGCCCGTACCAGGCCCCGATCGTAATGACGATGATGGCACAAAAGCCAGCCAGCATTGGTTTCATAGGTCTCACTCCTTGGCGGTTGCGCCCCTGAGATAGGCGATCAAGTCCTGGCGATCGGTGGGCTTTGCGATCACCTGCATAGGCATCTTGGACCCTGGAATATAGTGGTCGGGGCCGATGTCGAACAGCGCATCCACCGTCTCGTCCGTCCAAACGATATCCGAGCCGTCGAGGATGGGCGAGTAGCGATACCCTTCCACCGTGCCCGCACGTCGGCCAAACAAACCATAAAGCGTGGGCCCCGCTTTGCGCGATGGGCCCGGCGTCAGCGCGTGGCAGATCGAGCATTTGCGCATAAACTGCCGCTCGCCATTTGGCATCGTCTCCACGTCGCGCAGAAAGCTGCGCTCGCCAGAAATGGCGGGGTCGAAGGCGCGCAACAGCGCCACAGGCCACGCATAGACCGCATCATCCAACCCACCGGCATAAATCGTCTGCCCATCGGGCGAGAAGGCAAGCGCCCAAACCGGCCCTTTGCGCGCGGCGCGGAAGTCCCGGGTGATCTGGCGCGCGGCGGTGTCGATCACCATGATATAGCCCTCGCCATCCCCCACGGCGAGACGCTGGGTGCCCGCGTGATACGCCAGCGCCAGAACCGGACGGCGGTCCAGGGTAAAGTCCGCGATTTGTGCGCCGCTGTCAGGGTCCACCAGACGGGTGACACCATCGACCGCCCCATAAGCCAGCCAACCGTCGCCCAACGCAAGCTCGTTGATGGCAAAGCCGTTGGACACCAAAACACGGTCGCGCCCATCTTCCCACACCCGGACGGTGCCATCGCTCGCCGCGGAAAACAGTCGCCCATCGGGGGCAAATGCCACCGCATTCACGCCCGCATCGTGGCCTTGAAGCCGCTTGCCCTTGGCTTTCCAAACGCCGTCGAATGACAGGTGCCACAGCCCGATGCTGCCATCCCAAGAGGCGGTCGCGATTGTGCGACCATCCGGCGCCACAGCGATGTCTTGGATCT
>JBCBNR010000198.1:0-6089 GCA_039821665.1 Pseudomonadota bacterium | reverse complement strand
ACGAGGCTGAGGCCGTGCGAGAGACGGTGGCCGTCCTCAAACAAGCAGAGCTCGCGCCGCTGGATGTGACCGGCTACGGCACGGTAGAGGATCAGGTCGCCATGGGCCTCGACCTGAGCGAGGAAGAGCGTGCGCTGATGGCCCGGGCGGCCGCGGAAAACGCGGTCATCGTCGCCCAAGTAACGCCGGAGTTTCCAGGTTCCGACGCGGCTTCCAAAAAAACGATTTAGCATCGACGGAACGCCAGATCGCCCCCGTTTAAGCCAAGACACAACCTCATTGGGGAACGCGTCACGCCACCGGCCCAGACCAGGCTTGGCCTCTCCCAGCGTATGGGCACCACCGAAAGGTGAGCCTGGCGCTGCGATCCCCAGGACGGGGTGGCCTGACCTCTCGCCCCAGTGCGGGACGCGAACGCCCCGACCCGCCCCGCGCCCTTTGGGCGGTGGGCTCCCAAGGTCTGTCCAGCGTGTGCCTCACCCCACGAGGGGCTGGACGGCGCGCGGGCCTCAGGCTACCTCGCATAGCGAAGCAACGCCTGAGGCCCGCCCCATGACGACCGTATTCCTCGACCTCGATGGCACCCTGATTGACCCCAAAGAGGGGATCACCCGATCAATCCAATACGCGCTGGAAGAGCTGGGCGCGGATGTGCCCAGCCAGGACGAGCTGACCTGGTGCATCGGCCCGCCCCTGTGGGGGTCGTTCGAGGTGCTGCTCGGCCCCGGGGCGGACACCAACGCGGCGGTGGACCTGTACCGCGAGCGGTTCACCACCGAGGGCCTTTATGAGGCCGAGGTCTATGATGGCGTGGGCGAGATGCTAGAGGGCTTTCACGACCTCGGCGTAGAGCTTTGGATCGCGACTTCAAAGCCCCATGCCTATGCCAACACGATCATCGATCACTTCGGCCTGTCCTCCCATGTCAGCGGGCTTTTCGGGTCAGAGCTTGACGGGACCAACGCCGAGAAGCCGGAGTTGCTGGCCCATGCCATCGCTTCGACCAAGGCCGACCCTGCGCGCAGCTTCATGCTGGGCGACCGGCGCTTCGACATCGAAGGGGCCCGGGCCAACGGCCTGATCGGCATCGGGGCAGTTTGGGGCTATGGCGAAGGGGACGAGCTGCATTTGGCCGAAGCAGACAGCCTTGCGTCGCAGCCCGAGGACGTGCCCGAAATCGTGGCCGATATTCTGGGGGTAGATCAATGAGCGATCCGGTCGAGCTGACCCAAGCCCTGGTGCGCTGCCCCTCTGTCACGCCGCAAGAAGGCGGCGCGCTTGGGGTGCTAGAGGCGCGTCTCAGCGCGGCGGGATTTACCTGTCACCGGGCGGACCGGGGGGAGGTGTCGAACCTGATCGCCCTGTGGGGACGTATGGGCAACGGCCCGGTCTTTGGGTTCAACGGACACACGGATGTGGTGCCCATCGGCAACCGCGCCGATTGGTCTGTCGATCCCTTTGGCGGCGAGATCAAGGACGGCAAGCTGTGGGGCCGGGGTGCGACGGATATGAAATCGGGTGTCGCGGCCTTTGTCGCGGCCGCCATCCAATTCACCCAAGACACCCCGCCCGAGGGCGGCATTCTGATCACCATCACTGGCGATGAAGAGGGGGATGCCAAAGACGGCACCGCCGCGATCCTCGACTTTATGCAAAGCAATCGCCTGCGGATGGACCATTGCCTGGTGGGCGAGCCGACCTCGCCCAATGCCATGGGAGACGCGATCAAAATCGGCAGGCGCGGATCGATGACCGCGCGCATTACGGTTGCGGGCACGCAAGGCCACTCCGCCTATCCGGACCAAGCCAACAACCCGGTGCACGCGATGAGCGCACTGACACACGCCCTGTTGGAGCGGCCCTTGGACAAAGGCACCGAACATTTCCAGCCCTCCGGCCTGCAAGTGGTCACCATCGACACCGGAAACCCCGCCAACAATGTCATTCCGGCCACCTGCAAAGCGACCGTCAACATTCGGTTCAACGATGCCCATTCCGCGCAAAGCCTGACCACCTATCTCAGCGATGTGGCGAACCGGATCGCGGCCCAAACCAGCACCCAGATCGATCTGGCCATCCAGGTCTCGGGCGACAGCTTTGTGACCAAGCCGGGCCCGTTCGTTGACATGGTCCAAAGGGCTGTGGAGGCCGAGACCGGGCGCGTGCCTGAGGCGTCCACCACCGGTGGCACGTCGGATGCGCGGTTCATCAAAGCCCATTGTCCAGTGGTGGAGGCAGGGCTTGTGGGCAAGACCATGCACCAGGTCGACGAGCATGTGGAGATCGCCCATATCCACCAACTCAAAGCCATCTATCTGCGCGTGCTGGGCGCGTATTTCGCAGCCCCCCCCAAATGACGGCGCCCGTCCCCGGGCCCTTGACGCCGCCTGGGGTGATAGCCGTTAACTGAACGCGGTCCAGACCCGGGCCACACCGGGGGGTAAGGATCCAAGGAGATGCCGATGCTTGATGCAACAATGACCGATGCGCGCGCCGATTTGGCCGCCGCTTTTCGCTGGGCCGTGCGGTACAACTGGCACGAAGGGATCGCGAACCACTTTTCGCTGGCAATCAACGACGATGGCACGCGGTTCTTGATCAATCCCAATGCCAAGCATTTCTCGCGCATCACCGCCTCGAACTTGATCGAGGTGGACGCCAATGACCCCAGCACCCTGGACCGGCCGGATGCGCCGGACCCCACCGCCTGGGGCCTGCATGGCGCAGTGCACAGAAACGTGCCCTGGGCCCGCTGCGCGCTGCACCTGCATCCAAAATATGCCACAGCACTGGCCAGCCTTGCGGACAGCACCTTGCCGCCCGTCGACCAGAACTCGGCGATGTTCTATGGCCGGGTGATCGTGGATGAAAGCTATGGCGGTCTTGCGTTCGAGGAAGAAGGTGAGCGGGTCTGCCGCCTGTTCACCGATCCCTTGAAGCGGGTGATGGTCATGGGCAATCACGGCGTGATGGTCGTGGGCGAGACGGTGGGCGAGGCGTTCAACACGCTCTATTACTTCGAGCGGGCCTGCGAGACCTACATCACCGCCCTGTCCACCGGGCGGCCCTTGCGCACCTTGTCCGACAATGTTGCGGCCAAAACCGCCGAAGAGATGAACGCCCAGACCCATCTGACCGATGCGCATCTGGCCGAGTTGCGGGCAATTTTGGATGCAGAGGGCTCGGACTACGCAACCTAGATGCAGCGCCGCCACCTGGTTGTCATGGTCAAAGAGCCGCGCCCGGGCCGGGTCAAAACCCGACTCGCGGCAGGCCTTGGGGCTGTTGGGGCCGCGTGGTGGTACCGGCACCAATGCGCCCACGTGCTGCGCAGGCTTAAAGATGCGCGCTGGCACCTTTGGTTGGCGGTCGCACCGGACAGGGAGGGGCTGACAAGCCGGGTGTGGCCTGCCCATCTGCCACGCCTTGCCCAAGGCCAAGGCGATCTGGGCGCGCGCATGGGCCGGATCTTTCGCAGCTTGCCGCCAGGGCCTGCGATCATCGTAGGCTCGGACATCCCCGGCATCTCGCGCGCCCATATTGCCGCGGCGTTCAAAGGGCTGGGACACGCACCGTCGGTTCTGGGGCCCGCACCCGATGGGGGCTATTGGCTGGTGGGCCTGCGCCGCACAAGGGTGCCTGCCCATTTGTTTGAGGGGGTGCGCTGGTCCAGCGCCCATGCCCTGACCGATACCAAAGCAACGATGGACGCGCCGGTGGCACATGCCGCAACGCTGGATGATGTGGATACCCCAGAAGATTTGCAGCGCCTGCTCGCACAGCATAAGCAGACACAAGAACCGCATCGAAAGCCCAGGTAGCCCGCTCAACAGGCTTGAGACGTTGGTCTGCGGCAGGTCAGAGGATGGTGGGACGTACTGGATTCGAACCAGTGACCCCAGCGATGTGAACACTGTGCTCTACCAACTGAGCTAACGTCCCATCCAGGGCCTTGCAGTTAGACAATGGTGCCATCGCCGTCAAGGCACCTCAGAACGCAATAGGTGCTGGCTCGAAAGTTTCAGCGCTGCTGATCACCAGGTTGATCTGCTTGGCCTCAGGCGTTCCTGCATCGCTCTGCCCCTCCAGCAGCAGGGTGTAGACACCCGCTGCAATCTCGCGCCCATGGGTGCCGCCAAACTGGCTGCTGCCCACGGGGATCGCGCCCAGAAAATCCACCCCATCACTGGTCTTTAGGCTGACGCCAATGGGATGGGCATCGCCCACCACCTCTCGGGTCACGGCAAAGCGCAGATGGCCCACCCCCCGTTCGGCCCCACCGCTGAGGCCCTGGGAAAACGGGTTGCGAATGCCCAGTCTGGTGTAGAGGTAAAAAATTGTCCCACTGCCGCCCGCCAGCAGCATCGCTGTGATCGCCCCCGACACATACCCGGCGCCGGGCAAAAACGCATCCGGTGCGCTGATGGCGCGCATCACCTCGCCAAAGATGTCGAAATTGAACACCCAGACCACCGCCAAGGAGCCCAGAAAGGCGATCAGCGTTTTGATCCCGGGAAACCATCCGAACCTACGAAAGGCGCGGTTGTTGAACATCAACGTAAAGGCAAGCTCTAGGAAAATGGCGACCACAGCCAACGCAAACAGAAGCGCGCCCAGGTAACCATAAATCACGTCCACCTGCGGGGGCCTTGGGTCCCCCACGATGACATGCACCACATGGCGCGTGCCGGCAGAGTTTGTGACCTCGATCCGGTCATGACCTTCAAAGCCCTGATCGGCCCAGTATTGCAAAACACCCTCAGCAAGCTCCACCCGCCCATAGGACGGGGCCTCGGCAATCTGAGCATCGTCAAAGCCGGAGTGCAGCTGGATCCGTTCCAGCGCGCCGTCCTCGCTGAGCAGCACTTGCGTCGAAGCAAAAAGCGGCGTGGCAAGAAAAAATGACAAAAGGATCAAGATCGCGCGCAACATCTGCCCGTCCCAAAAAGTGATCGACAATGGCCCTAAGGGTAACCCAGGTGCGCGCACCCTTCGAAGCCCCAAGCCCAGCCTTGGGTGCGAATTCACACTGGATTTATCACTTTGCCGCCCGGTTGCGACGAATTCGTCCCTTGAGGGGCGCCGAGCCCTTCTCTAGGCCCTGTGGGAGTTGAGACAGGAGAGGTGATATGATCGGACGCTTGAACCACGTGGCCATCGCCGTCCCGGACCTGGAGGCCGCGCGCGCGCAGTATCGCGAGACGCTGGGTGCGGATGTGGGCCCACCCCAGGACGAGCCCGACCATGGCGTGACGGTGGTCTTTATCACCCTGCCCAACACGAAGATCGAACTTCTGCATCCTTTGGGTGAGGCCTCGCCCATCGCTGGGTTTTTGGAGAAGAACCCAGCAGGCGGCATCCATCATATTTGTTATGAGGTGGAAGATATCCTGGCTGCCCGCGACAAGCTGACCGCCGCAGGGGCCCGCGTGCTGGGCACGGGCGAGCCGAAGATCGGCGCCCATGGCAAGCCGGTTCTGTTCCTGCATCCTAAGGATTTTACCGGAACCTTGGTGGAGCTTGAACAGGTATGACCATCACAGGGGCCATGGTGCTGTTTGCCGTCATTTGGTTCATGGGGTTGCTCATCGCGCTGCCCCTGAACCTGCGCACCCAAGGCGACGAGGGAGAGGTGGAGCCGGGCACCCATGCGTCCTCTCCCACCAATCCGGATGTAAAGCGCAAGATGCGGTGGGTCACCCTGATCACATTCGTGCTGTGGGTTCCGCTGTGCGCGCTGATCATGTCGGGTATTGTGACCATGCGCGACATCGATTTCTTTGGGCGGATGGGGCCGGGTTAGAGGGTGTGCCTCTAGGCATTTGTGGGCGCACGCGGCGGGCCTGTTAATTTGAGTATTTGGAGAAAGCCGATGGGCAGGTGGGCGCGTTTTACCTGACACTTCCAGGCGGGTGTGTTGGCGGCGCTGGGCCGGGGCGTCCTGTGGTGGCTCAGGGGTGGATTGCTTTCAGCACGTCCGATTTTTTGGGTGTCTTCGGCGTCTTTGAAAGCTGTCTCAGCGTTTGCGGCAGGTCTTGTTTTGCTTGATCCGGGCGCGGGTCTGCTTGCGGCGCGGCGAGGTGCTTTTG
>JBCBNR010000197.1:0-6118 GCA_039821665.1 Pseudomonadota bacterium | reverse complement strand
TGCGTCCATGTCCAAGCTGATGACGCTCTACATGGTGTTCGAGGCGCTGGACCAGGGGCGCAGGCGGCAGCAGTGCGTCTGCATTCTTTTCCAGCAGCACCGTGCCCGTGTCATAGTCGATCACCAAAGCCGCGCGCGCGGTGGTGTCGAGGGCTTGGGCAGGCAGCGCCAAGGGGACGGCAAGGGCCAGGCAAAGGGCAAGGGCGCGGCGCATGGGACCTCCATCGGTCGTGGCAGGGCAGTCGGTGCCCAGGGTTAGCGGCTTGCAAAGGCCCCGTCAAAGCCCAGGGCCTTGATCTTGGCCAAAAGCGCATCGCGTTCTTCCACGCTGGCCGCCGGGCCCGCCAAAACAGCATAGCGCGTACCGTTGCGGTCGGTCAGCAGGCGGCCTTTGGTGGTGATGCCTTCGACCTCCAACTGGGTGATCACGGCCGAGGCGCGATCGCGCTCGGGGTAGCTGGCCACCGCGATAAACGGCAAGACGAGCGTCCCCTCCGGCGTCAGTTCGGCGGTTTCCTGGGGGCGGTTTTCGCCGCGCACCAGGGCGCTCGGCCGCTGGGGCGGGCTTGCTCCATCGGCAGACGGGCTTGCGCTCGCGGCCGCTGCTTGAGCCTCTGGCGCGGAGGGTGCGCTGGTAGGTGTGGGGTCAGGGGTCAGGATGGCCGTGACGGCTGCGGCCACGGCAGCACCGCTGGCGGCCGTTGTTTCGGGTGTTGTGTCGGGCGAGGGGGCCGGGACAGCTGCTGCTGCTGTGTCAGGAGCGTCACCGTCATTTACATCCAGGGGTGCTGCTTCCAATGCCTCCGTCTCCAGCGTCTCGACCTCTGCCGCATTGGCCGACGGCAGGCGCTCTGCCTCCAACGCCGCCACGGTTTGTGGGGCGGCCACGGGGGGGATCTCCACGGTTTCTTTGCGCAGGGCGACCACGTCCAAGTCAGCCCGCTGCCCACCGATCATCCCAAGTTCGGTTGCAGCATCGGACGAGACCAAGAACCCACCGGGCGACCGATCCTCTGGCAGACCATAAAGTGCGGCCGTGATCTCGCGCCCGTTTTCGGTGTTGCGCACCCGAACCCGCTCCGCCTGCACGCCGGGGGTTGCGACCCAAAGGCCGCCCAGCGAGGGGCGCCCGTCCCATAAGCCGCTGTCTTGGCGGGAAAAGACCTCGGGGGCCTCACGCTCGCGCTCTTCGATGCGCAATTGGCCCGTGGAGGCCGCATTGGCCTGGGCCGAGGCCCCCGGTTGGCCTGGCAGGGTAAGTTCGTCACATCCCGCCAAAGCCATTGCACCCATGCAGACCAGAATGGCCGCGTTGCTGCTCCGTCGCACACCTGTCATGCTTTCGCTCCCTGCCCGTGGGCCTGCCTGTTTGGGGTCAAACGGTGCCGATTGCAGCTATCCGCGTGACCTATGCCTAAGGACGAGTTTAGGGCGAATTTGACACAATTGAAAGCGTCCGCCTGCGTCGATGAGCCCTGGACAGCACGAAGCTGCGGCGTCTAAGAAGTGCGTGCCTTGGAGGAGTGGCAGAGTGGTCGAATGCGGCGGTCTTGAAAACCGTTGAACGTGCAAGCGTTCCGTGGGTTCGAATCCCACCTCCTCCGCCATGATATTCAAATAAAATATTATTTTTGTTGTATAAAATATGTAGGTTTCGCCAGAAACCCCACACTTGTTCCCACATCAATAGCTTGAAATGGGTCGTGTTTTCCCGGGCTGGACACTTTTGGCAAGCCATCGCGTCGAAAGAATGTTCTGCGAAGGCCTTGGAAGCAATCCGCTGCGGTAAAGGTCGGTCGAGCAATAGATCCACGAATCCACAAGTTAAGAGCGCATCAAACTCGCTTAGCTGGACCCTTTTCCCATCGTCACGAAGGTGCCAACTGGAACAATCGGCCCATTGCCGACATCCAGCCGCCTACCGGGATGCTACGTTGCGGCCCGTCGAAGGAGACATTCGCTGCGCTAGCGAAAAAGCTATCGGAAGCGGAGCTCACAATCTGCAGGACAGTCCTGCCGTTGTTTGCAATCACCTCAAGGTCTGCTCCCATTATGCAAGTCTGCCGTTTTTCAAAAAACCTTCTGTAAGCCGGACTACGATTCACAATCGAAACGTCACAAGAAGCTTGTTAGCTTGCGCAAGGCGTAAGAGCCGAAACTGCCGAGGTGAGCTATGGAAGTCGGACGGACAGCATTTGCTTCCCTTGAAGGTGACATCCGTCATTTAGGCATTGCGATAGATTTGATCACATGGGAACGGATCGTCCAACGGTGCAAGAGCGTTCAAGTCATGGCGGGCGACAAGATCCAAAATCAGGCACGGGTCGCGGACAGTTGGATTTTCCTGTCTGATGGCGTTGCTGCATCTGAGCAAACTGATGATGATGGGGTGTCAACGATCGCACGTTTTTTCGAACCCGGCGACTTTTGTGCGAACCTCACGAGTGCTTGGACGCGTGACATCGCCTCGGATGATCTTGTCGCTCTGACGAATGTTGACGGTATTGAAATCCCCGACGAAGTCTTCAGGCGCGAGTACCTCGAAGGCGGTTCTTTTGGAACCTACCTGAGGCTGAAAATGATGACCGCCCATCTCTTCGCGAAGGAACTGATCTGCGCTAAAACCTCTGGTCGAACCGAAACTCGGTATCGTTTCCTTGAGCGGCATCACAAGACAGTTGTCGGCTCTGTGCAGCAAAAAGACATTGCCCGGTTCTTAGGGATGACGCCGCAGGGACTTTCCCGGTTCTTGAGACAAAGAAAAACGGAAGTCAGTTAACCGAAGTTCATCGCCGGAACGCATTCTCTGTCTACCATGAAGGCCATCAAATACAGACTTTCAGCCGGAGACGAGGACGCAATGACGAACCTGCAAATGCCAGCGAAACGGGATTTTGATTGGCCCCTCAAACCTACGTCTTCATCGCATTTCGATATCCATGAAAAGGATAACGGCCAATTCTGTGTCGTGCTGAACCATGCCCTGCTGCGTGGTGTTTCAGCCGAGATGATCGCGTGGTGGTTCCAAAACTTCCCGCACTTGAAGGTTCGGCTGAAAGACGTTCCAAGCTACGCAGCACAAGAGGTTCCAGGATACTGGCTTTGGCATCCAATAGACCATCATAGTGCAGAATTGTCAGGGGCTCTCGGCCCGGGTGGTGTCGCCAAAACAGGGTGTAGCATCCACATTCGCGAAGCTATGCAATACGACCGCTATGGATGGAAATACCCGGTCGATACCAAACTTAAGGTGTTCTACGTCGGCCCTGATGGTTGGGCCATGGGCAAAGCGCTGCCACTGGTCGGTCCGGTCATGATACTCCGCATCAACTTCAAAGACGTCTTCGAGGATGGGCGGCAAATCGGGGTACACTACCACTATGAAATCGTGATCGGTGCGACCGGGAATAACCCTGTTGTCCGCTTCATCAACAATCGGATTACCGGAGAGTACAGCCCGGAGTTCTTCGAGGCCTGGCACCGTCATAACGTGATCGAGGTCGGCACATTCGAGAACTTCCTTCCGGCACTCTTTGCTCAAAGGGATAATCTCAATTCGCTTGAATATGCGCGTGAAATGAATCCGATCCCGACCGAGCAAGACCCACAGGTAGGATACGACAATTCGCTATTTGAAAGCCGTTTGCGAGGCTACGAGAACAGCAACAGCCCGTATAAGTTCCAGCAGTACCAAGGCTCATCGTTTTTGTGAGCTTTGAGGTATTCCTTTCGGGAAGAACTGCGGCCTATCTGCGATTGTGAACCCAACAAAATCCGTCAGACGTCCCCACAATCAGCAATACGGCCATTTGCCCTGCGTGCAGCATTTGGAAGATCGGGCTCTTTGCCGCCATAGGTGCAAGCGCAGCATTGAGGCGTCGGGCGGCGGCCACCCGTATTCGCACGGCCCATACCAGACTTTCAGCGTAATGCACGGCTTAACCTGGCCAGTCCAAGTCAAAGTCGCTGTGGGTGAGATCCTGCGCTCAATGGGCCGCAAATTTGAAAAGACTAACAACAAATGTTGCTACACTTGTTACCCCGGCTCCTATTAAAGCGCCTAACACTTTACCACTCGGTCGCCACCCAATGCGTGCTACGAAATAGGCAAGCAATCCGATGGCGAGAAGTTGCGCAAAGAGGAACGCATTCTCAGAACTCATCAATCCAAACGCTGCGAGTAGGAGCGCCAGGCTTGGACCGTTGGCAGCAATGAGGACCGATTAACTATGCTGCCAGACATCTCGCACATCGCGCCAAGATGCGGCGTTGACCGTGCGCAGAACACGCTCACACAGTTCCGCATAAGCCTCAGCCATCGCAACCGCAAACACTGCAAGAAAGAGGATCAACGCTTGATGCCCGGGATCCTCAATCGGCAGATGCATGGCCATGAGCAAGGCCAGAACCGTGATCGAGCCGTAGACAACCCCGAATGCGGCTTCGTCAATCTGTTTTGTTCTGCTCATCAGTCCATTTTGCATCGTAATGGGAACCGTCACAGAACGGTTTGTTCTTAGACAGACCACAGCGGCAAAGGGAGTATTTGGCCCGACTGGCGCCCACGCCGTTAAACTCGGCCTCCAAAGCCACGTTGGTAACATGATAGGGCCCGTTCTTTTCGATCGCGATGGACACATCGCCGGTCGTCATGTGTTGCGGTAAGACATCGCCAATAGATACGCGGAGCGCCCCGGACGGACAGGCCGCGATCACATCCAGAATGCTTTGAAGCGTTCCATTCGCAGGTTGAATCCAGGGGTCCGCCGCGGGATTGAAAACCTGAAGCGCGCGCGCCTGACATTGGGCTGCGTGTGTGCAAAGCACCGGGGTGTAGCTGACCGTCACCGCTGAGCCGTCAACATCGCCTGAATATGCAATCGACGCATTCCGGAGCTTGGTCAAATCCGGATCGCTGGAGAACCCGGTCTTTGCATGTGCGCCGTCGCAGAACGGTTTGTTGGCAGAGGCACCGCACCGGCAAAGGGCGACCTTGGGTTGCCCCCCAACATCAATCTCGACCGAGCCTGTCAGATTGGGTGGACGCTCGACAATGAGGGGTCCGTTATCAGCTGGGGAAATTTTGGGCAGATCGGTCACGGCATATTCTTTCGGCTTTGATTAAAGACTACGTGGGTCCAGAGGATTCGTCCCAAGTCTTAGCTCTTCCGAGTCGACAACTCCGTCCCCGTCAGAGTCGGCCTTGTACGGGAAGGTCATGGCCTGAGCTTCGATCTCATTCGACAATCCATCGCCGTCAATGTCAGAATCCGCACTGTCTTCGATGCCATCGCGGTCGGTGTCCTCCCAACGGGCCGGATCGCTTGGAAAGCCGTCGAAGGCATCATCAACCCCGTCGCCATCTGCATCGACTGCAAGGGGAACGTGCTTGCCGACCCATTCCGAGGCGAAGTCCAAGGGGGCTCCTGACATGACAATCGCCATGATCGTGGGCTCGATTTCTGACATGAATAAGCGGCGCTGTTCTTGCGGCAGACCCAAGTGATCTCCGGGGCGCCAACCGACCTTGGGCAGCGCGCGCAACGCCCAGGCCATGCTCGTCCTGTCGGTCACGGTGACGTTGCCTTGCTGACCGGCCGAAAGGCGGGAACCGGCAATGATGACCATCATCAGCTCTTGGATTTCACGATCTGCATAATGGCGCCGCAACTCTTCAATGTGAGCCGCCGTGATCCGCGTTGGAAGAGGTCCGGCATCTCGGGCAAAGCGGAGCGCGGCCATCTCTGCTGGTGAAAATCGTTCGGACCGTTCAATGTCGAAAAGATCATAGATTTGACCCAAGGCTGCGTCATCAACCATCCCGTCCGGCGCCTCGCTCTCCAAAAACTCATAGAGCCATCGCGTGCCGTGCACCTGACAATGCGTGCATCCCGAGGAGAGCTGATATGTCACAAAAACTTGCCACAAAAACTTCATTGGCAATGCGCGATCTCCGGCAGCGAAATAGTCTTCGATCCGCGCTGTGCCCATCCCGGACTGGCGCAGCCATTGCGTGTCAAAGTTGATCCGGTCGCTGAACGCCACCTCGGTATCAGTCGGTTTGGGGGCGATGTAGTAGGGGCTGTCATAGGCCGCGACATCGAAGGCCGGTGTTGCA
>JBCBNR010000196.1:0-6128 GCA_039821665.1 Pseudomonadota bacterium | reverse complement strand
TATCTGCGGTATCTAGAGGCCCATGGACAGGCTGTAAGCTTTCCCGAAGGCACCTATCCGGGCGATTACCTTGTGCCCGTGGGCCAGGCGCTGAAAGAGCGCGTGGGCGACGCCTTTTTGGACAAAGAAGAAGGCTTTTGGCTGGAAGATGTGCGCGATTTCGCAATCAAAGCCATGCTGGACCTGATCACCGAAGATCTGGAGCGGCTGGGCGTCAAAATGGACCGCTGGTTTTCCGAGCGCTCGCTGTACGAGACGGATCGCATTGACGATGCGTTGCAACGGCTGGACGATCTGGGCCTGATCTACACTGGCACGTTGGAGCCGCCTAAGGGAAAGACACCCGAGGATTGGGAGCCACGAGAGCAGACGCTGTTCCGGTCCACCGCTTATGGCGACGATGTGGACCGCCCGGTGAAGAAATCAGATGGCTCGTGGACCTATTTCGCCCCTGACATTGCCTATCACAATGACAAGGTCGAGCGGGGGTATGACCAACTGATCAACGTCTTTGGCACGGACCACTCGGGCTATGTCAAACGGATGAAGGCGGCGGTGGCTGCGCTGAGCGAGGAGAAAACGCCGCTCGACATCAAGCTGACCTAACTGGTGAAGCTGTTCAAAGATGGGCAAGAATTTACCATGTCCAAGCGCGCGGGCACGTTTGTGACCCTGCGTGATGTGGTGGACGAGGTGGGCGCGGATGTAACCCGCTTTGTGATGTTGACCCGCAAGAACGACGCAAAGCTCGATTTTGATTTCACCAAAGCGATGGAGCAGTCAAAGGACAACCCGGTCTTTTATGTGCAATACGCCCATGCTCGGGTTGCCTCTGTCCTGCGCCGCGCGGGCGAGGACGGGTTTGACACCGCTGACGCTGTCCTGGGTAGGGCGGATCTGAGCGCCCTGACCGCGGCAGAGGAAATGGCGCTGATCCAGAAAATCGCTGAATGGCCGCGCCTGATCGAGACAGCCGCGACCCAGCACGAGCCCCACCGCCTGGCCTTCTATCTGTATGATCTCGCCAGCGCGTTCCACGGCTTTCAACACGCGGGCAAGCTGAACCCAGCCTTGCGGATTGTTCAAAAAGACGCGCCTGCGCAAACCATGGCGCGCCTTGCGCTGGTGCGCGCCGTGGCGGTTGTGATCGCCGCTGGCCTTGGTATCCTAGGGGTCACCCCCGTGGACGAGATGTAGTTCGCGCAAAAGAACAATGTATTTAGGGGTTGGAGCAGCAGGCGCCACAAGATAAGGTGGTCTTGAAAAGGTTTCGCCCATGCAGGACGCGTATTACGACGATTCGAATTCCCAGGCCGGGGTCCGCTCGGTTCTGTTGACAACGTTGCGGTGGGGCAGTGCTGCCCTGTCCATCGCTCTGATCGCTGTCATTGTCTTGTGGGCTTATCGTTTGGGCGTGCGCGATGTGCGCGAAATCCCCGTGGTGCGCGCCCTCGACACACCCGCCCGCACCCAGCCTGACGCACCCGGCGGGGCCCAAGCGGCCCATCAAGGGTTAGAGGTGAACGAGGTTTTGGCAGGCACGCCCAACACCCAGGCGGCCGCCCCGGTTGCGCCGGAGCCCGAGCCTGTGTTGACGCCCGAAGATGTCTCTCCCAGCGAGGCCGAGGGGGAGGGGGCGCAAACCGCCCAGCCTACCCCTGACGGTGCCAGCAACCCCAACGACCCCTTGGCCGCCGCCATCGATGCGGCCATTGCCCAGGTTGGTGCCGAAGACGACGGCGCGCCAAGTGCCGCCCCCACACCGCTTGCCCGCTCGGCCCGGCCCGAGCAGCGCCCACAAGGGGCCAGCACCCTGGATGCCCCTGCCCAAACGGATGCAACCAACGCAGCAGAGGCCCGCGAAGTGGCCGCAATCGGCACGCCTGCGCCTGCCACCACCACCGGCGCGGGCCGCCGGTATCAGGTGTTCCCGGGGGCGCAACTGGTGCAACTGGGCGCGTTCGAAAGCGAACAGGACGCCATTGCGGAATGGAACCGGCTGGTAGACGGCAACGAGGATCTTCTGACCGACCGCCGCCGCTATGTGGAGGCGGTCAATTCCGGCAACCGTGGCTTCTATCGCCTGCGCGCGGTGGGCTTCAGCACGGGCGAGGAGGCGGGGGCATTGTGCACCGCGCTTAAGGCGCGCGGGGTGGATTGCATCCCCGTGGTGCAGCGCTAGCCCGTGGTCGCGCGCGCCGCGATCTTTGGCTGTGAGGGGCTGACGCTTGGCGCGGAGGAGCGTGCGTTTTTTGCCAAATCCGACCCTTGGGGTTTTATCCTCTTTGCCCGCAATCTCGACACCGCAGGGCAGATCAAGGCGCTGACCTGTGATCTGCGAGATGCGGTGGGGCGGGACGCGCCGATATTGATCGACCAAGAAGGCGGGCGGGTGGATCGGTTCACCCGCGAAATCCTCACCCGCTTTCCTCCGGCCTTGGACCATGCGGACCGGCACGCGGACACCACCGCTGCGGCCCATGTCATGAGTTTGCGCGCGGCGCTGACAGCCGTGGAACTGGCCGAGCTTGGGATCGATGTGAACTGCACGCCCGTTTTGGACATTGCCCGCACCGACACTCACCCGGTGATCGCCAATCGTTGTTTGGGACGGGATGCGGATCGGGTCTCTGCTCTTGGCCGCGCGATGGCGGACGCGATGCTGGCCCAGGGCAGCCTGCCGGTGATCAAACACATGCCGGGCCATGGGCGCAGCGCACTGGACACCCATCACGACCTGCCCACCATTGAGGCCCCGTTGGAGGAGTTGGAGCGTACGGATTTTGCCCCGTTCCGCGCGCTCAACGACTTGCCGATGGGGATGACGGGGCATTTGCTGATCCCGGCGCTGGATGGCGATCATTGTGCAACGTTGTCGTCCAAGGTTGTGGACTATGTTCGCACGAAGATCGGCTTCCAAGGGCTTGTGATGACCGATGACTTCTCGATGGGCGCGCTCAGCGGTGCTTTGGGCGCGCGCACGCAGGCAGCGCTGTCAGCGGGCTGTGATCTGATCTTGCATTGCAATGGTCAGCGCGCCGAGATGGAGGTGGTGGCGGATCACGCAGGGCACCTGAGTGACGCGGCCCAAGACAGGGCCGCGCGCGCGCTGGCCCTGCGCCACGCACCGGTTGCCACAGCCGCCGATCTGCGCGCGCAGCTTTTGGCACAGGAGGCGCAGATCCATGCAGCATGATGGACTTCCCCCCTCCGCAGCCCCGATGCCCGATGCGGGCGATGTCGAGGCGCGGGTCGCCGCAGAGACGATGGTGGTTGATCTCGGCGCCTATGAGGGGCCGCTCGATGTGCTGTTGGCCCTGTCGCGCACCCGCAAGGTGGATTTGCGCGAGATCTCTATCCTAGAGCTGGCCGAGCAGTACTTAGCCTTTGTCGAGGAGGCAAAGCGCCTGCGTTTGGAGCTGGCAGCGGATTATCTTGTGATGGCGGCCTGGCTCGCATTCCTCAAATCCAAGCTTCTGCTGCCGCCCGAGCCCGAGGATGAAGGGCCGTCGGGTGAGGATATGGCCGCCCATCTGGCCTTCCAGCTTCAGCGGTTGGAGGCGATGCGCAATGCCGCCGGTCGCCTTATGGCGCGCGACCGGTTGGGCCGACATTTCTTTGCCCGTGGTATGACCGAGACGGTGACGCAAAACCGGAAGGTTACCTACAGCGCCACCCTATTGGAGCTGATGCAGGCCTATGCGCGGGTCAAGACGCGCGCGGATTACGAGCCGCTTCATGTCAATCGGGGCGAGGTCTATACGATGGAACAGGCCCTGGAGCGGTTGCAACACATCATCGGTGATTTTGTGGAGTGGAGCACCCTGGCTGCCTATCTGCCGCCGGGCCTACGGGACACCGCGGCCGGCCGGCGCACGGCGACGGCTGCCACCTTCGCTGCCTCGCTGGAACTGGCCAAACGGGGCCGGGTGGAGCTGTGGCAGGACGATTATGACACGCCCCTGAAGATGCGCGTGAAGCCCGCGTCATGAGCGCTGTGGACCCGGACCAGGATGTCTCGTCCCTGTTTGAGGCGCCGCCCCTTGCCGAGCAAGAGCGGATGATCGAGGCGATGTTGTTTGCCACCGAAACACCCATGACCCTCAAACAAATGGCTGCGCGGATGCCCCATGGTTCGGACCCGGCGGAGGCGATGGTGCATCTGCGCAAGCGGTATGAGGGGCGCGGCGTGCATGTGGCCAAGGTGGGCGAGGGGTTCGCGATCCGCACAGCACCTGACTTGGGCTTTCTGATGAGCCGGGACGTCAAGGACGAGCGCAAGCTGAGCCGGGCCGCGATCGAGACGCTGGCGATCATTGCCTATCACCAACCGGTGACCCGCGCGGATATCGAGGAGATCAGGGGCGTCAGCGTGTCTCGCGGCACGCTGGATCTGTTGTTGGAGTTGGAATGGGTGCGCCTTGGGCGGCGCCTGATGAAACCCGGCCGCCCGGTGACCTTTGTAACGACCCAAGGGTTTTTGGATCACTTCGGTCTGGAAAGTGCGCGGGATCTGCCGGGGATCAAAGAGCTGCGCGCCGCCGGGTTGCTTGACAATCGCACGGCCCCGGGTGCTGCCTTGGGCGAGGCGGAAGACGGTGCCGAAGACGACGCAGAGCAAGAAGATCAGCACAGCACCCAGGACGAGATGTTCTGAGGCGATCCGGCCCTTTTGGGGCGTGGGGCGGGCCTGTGTCCAAGGCGTCGCCCCCTGCCCCCTGACTTGAACCTCGGTTTATTGCCCGACGATAGATCCCAGAAGTACCAGATCATCCCCGGTCCCGCTTTGGGTGCCGGTGTCACCAACGCCCGCCACAATCTCGGATGCGCCGGGCCCGAAGAACCCGCCAAGCGCGTTGACCTGGTCAAACGCAGGGCTGAGCAGATCGCCTTGGTCGCTGGGATCCACATCCAGCGTGATGGCAAAGCGCGAGCCGTCTATCAAACTGTCGGTTATCGTCAGATCAACGGTGCCATCTGCACCCCCTACGGCACCCAGGGCCGAGTTGCCGTCATCGGTCAGGGTCAGCGTGCCGGTGATCGGCGTGCCAGCGGCGGCAAAGTTAGCTGTAATCGTATCACCTGCGCCGCTGAGCGTGGCAAATGCCCCGTCACCACGCAGGATCTGGAAGATCGTGTTGACGGTATAGCTGGTGCTGGCCCCTGGCAGCCCGCTTGAGAGGTCGCCAACAGCGGCGACGGTGATGTCCAACTCGTTGGTGTTGGGGTCCAAGATCCCCAAGACCGTCCCGACAGAGGATGTCTGGTTCGGGCCCACATAGATGAAAAAGCTGCCCGCGGGGTTGGAGTAGATCGCGGGATCGCCCGTGGCCGTGTTCGACAGGGTGATCGTTTCGCCCAAGGCTGTCACATCAATGGTGCCCAGCGCGGTTTGGGTCAGCGTGCCGGTGGTGCCCGGCAGCAAGATCGATGCGCTGGTCGTCGGAAGTGTGCCGGTTGAGGCCGCCGCGTTCACGCTTGCCCCCAAGGTCCCACTGTCCAGGGCGCCCGTATATGGCCCCGCACCTGTCAGACCGCTGCCAGCGAACCCTGCGGGCTGGGTAGAGCCGGGCGCGGTCCCGGAACTGCCCCCACCGCACCCGGCGAGAGCCATCACACTTGCCGCCAACACAGGCGTTATTGTCCACGTCTTCATATCACACCTCACACACCAACTTGACCCGGTATAGCCGCAGATTAAGGCGAATGCTTGGGGAAACTCGCTTAACCTTGTGTCAAAAGCGGTTAATCCGATTTGAAGTGTTTGGAGAGTTTCAGGGATTGGCCCTGGTAGTTGGAGCCTAGGTCGCTGCCATAAAGCTGCTCGGGCCGCTGCGCCATCTTCTCATAGACCAGGCGACCGACGGTTTGACCATGCTCCAGCGCGAACGGGGCTTCGTGACAGCGTACTTCTAAGACGCCGCGCGCACCAGCCCCGCCCGCCGCCGCGTGGCCGAAGCCAGGGTCGAAAAAGCCCGCATAATGCACCCGAAACTCCCCCACCATGGCCAAATACGGGGCCATTTCCGCCGCACAATCGGGGGGCACATGCACCGCTTCGCGGCTGACCAAGATGTAGAACGCGCCGGGGTCGAGGATGATGTGACGCTCTGGCGCGCGCACCTCTT
>JBCBNR010000195.1:0-6135 GCA_039821665.1 Pseudomonadota bacterium | reverse complement strand
GGTGGCCCAGGGCGCTGTTGTGGCCCAGCTCGACATGGAACCTTTTGAGCTGGCCTTGGCCCAAGCCAAACTGCAGCGCGAACAAGCCGAGCGGACGTTTGACCGTTTGACCCAGCTTCAGGGAAGCAACACAGTCAGCCAAGTCAGCGTGGATGACGCGCAGACGCAGATGGACCTCGCCCGCATTGCCGAGCGGAATGCAGAACGCTCGCTGGAAGAGGCGCAGTTGCTGTCGCCTTTCGCGGGGCTGGTGGCGCGGCGCTATGTGCCGAATTTCACCACCATTAGCGCCGGCACACCGATTGCGCGCTTGCACGATATGTCCGAGCTGCGGGTGGAAATCGACGTGCCGGAGATTTTGTTCCAAAGCGCAGGCGAAGACCCGGATGTGGATCTTTTCGCAAAGTTCCCCGCCAGCGACAGCCGGTTCCCCCTCGAGGTGCGCGAGTTCAACGCGGAAACCTCACAAGTGGGCCAGACCTTTGGCATTACCCTTGGCATGCCCCCCCCGACCGGGCTGGTGGTTTTGCCAGGCTCGTCGGTGACGGTGTTTGCCACGCTCAAAGGTGGTGCGCCGAGCCTGCACATTCCCGCCTCAGCCATTGTTCCCGCACCGGACGGCACGCCCCAGGTGATGGTGTTCGCACCCACCGGCGCGGATGAGGGGACCGTCACCCCCCAGCCCGTCACGGTCACACCGGATGCCATGGGGCGGGTCACCGTCACCTCGGGATTGGAGCCGGGGCAAGAAAGTGTCGCAAGCGGCGCAGCACTTCTCCAAGCGGGCGACAGCGTCAGACGCTTCACCGGCTTTGCGAACTAGGTGCGGACCATGAACATCGCGCGCTTGGCCATCGACCGCCCCATCCTAACCTGGCTGATCATCCTGGGCAGTTTGCTGGGGGGCATCTGGGGGTTCTTGACGCTGGGCCGCCTGGAAGACCCGGCCTTTACCATCAAAACTGCTGTCGTGATCACGCAATACCCCGGTGCCGATGCCGAGCAGGTGGCGCGCGAGGTCTCGGAGCCGCTGGAATCCGAGATCCAAAAGATGTCGGAGGTCAAAGACCTGCACTCGGTCAACCAACCGGGCCTGTCGCTCATCAACGTGAATATGAAAGACCAGTATGACGGCGCGGAATTGCCCGAGATCTGGACGAAGCTGCGCAACCGTGCAAACAGCGCACGCCTGCCCTCCGGCGCGGGGGAGCCGTTTGTGAACGACGGTTTCGGCGACGTCTTTGGTATCTATTATGCGGTGACCGCCCCCGGCTATTCGGATGCGGAGATCTATGAGCTGGCCACGTTTCTTCGGCGCGAATTGCTGACCGTGGACGGGGTTGCAGATGTGCAAATCGATGGGGTCCCCGAAGAGGTTGTCTTCATCGAACCCGACCTTGTGATCAGCACCAATCAAAACGTCCCGCCCGCCGCCATTGTTGGTGCCATAGCCGGGGCAAACTCGGTGCTCGACGCAGGTTCGCTGCAATCTGTAGAGGGGCGCACCCTGATCCAGGGGCCCCAGGGCGATGATACGGTCCAGGACATTGCGGGCCTGACGGTGGGCGTGGGCGGCGAGGTGCTGAACCTCTTTGACTTTGCCAATGTGCGGCGCGGGTCCGAGCCGAACCCCGATCTGATTGTCCGTCACAACGGGGTGGAGGCGTTTACGTTGGGCGTGGCGGGCCTAGGCAGCGAGAACATCGTCGATGTGGGCAAACGGGCCGATTCAAAACTGGCGGAGCTTGCGCCGCTGATCCCGTTGGGCGTGGAGCTTCAGCCAATCTACCAACAGCATTTGGTGGTCGAAGAAGCCTCAAACGCGTTTTTGATCAACCTTGCCATGTCGGTCAGCATCGTGGTCGTGGTGCTGGCCCTTTTCATGGGGCTTCGCGCGGCCGTTGTGGTGGGCAGCACGCTTTTGTTGACCGTGGTGGGCACACTTTTGTTCATGGCGCTTTTCACCATCGAGATGGAGCGGATCTCGTTGGGCGCCCTGATCATTGCCATGGGCATGCTTGTAGACAACGCCATTGTGGTGGCCGAGGGGATGCAGATCGCCATGGCGCGTGGCAAATCCTCGCGCGCCGCGGCGGATGAGGCAGCCTCCAAAACCCAGATCCCCCTGCTGGGGGCCACGGTGATCGGCATTATGGCCTTTGCGGGCATCGGTCTCAGCCCGGATGCCACGGGCGAGTTTCTCTTCTCGCTTTTTGCGGTGATCGGCATATCGCTGCTGCTGTCTTGGGTGCTGGCGCTGACCGTCACGCCACTGTTGGGACACTACTTCTTCAAGCAAGGCAGTGGGGACGGGGCCGATGCCTATGACGGGCCGTTGTTTCGGGCCTACGGTGCTGTGCTGCGGCTGTGCCTACGGCTGTGGTGGTTGGTCATCGCCGGTCTGGTGGCGGTAACGGTCGTGTGTTTCGCGCTGTTTGGACAGATCAAGCAGCAGTTCTTTCCAGACAGCAACACGCCGCTGTTCTTTGTGCACTACAAGCTGGCGCAGGGGGCCTCGATCCACCAAACCTCTGTCGATCTGGCGGTGCTGGAAGACTGGCTTGCAAAACAGGGGGATGTGGTGGCCACCACGGCCTTTGTGGGCAATGGGGCCGCGCGCTTTATGCTGACCTACCAGGCCGAGGATCCAAACCCCAGCTACGGCCACATCATCGTACGCACCGAAACCATCGACACCATCGCGCCGCTGATCGATCGGCTAGAGAGCTTTGCCGCGACCACCCTGCCCCAAGGCGAGTTTCGCGCCAAGCGCCTGGCCTTTGGTCCCGGCGGGGGCGATCCGATCCAGGCGCGGTTCTCGGGCCCAGACCCCCAGGTGCTGCGCGAACTGGCAGGCGAGGCCATGGCGCGCTTGCAAGATGCGTCCGACAACATCCTGGCCCCGCGCATCGATTGGCGCGAGATGGAGCAGGTGCTGCGCCCAATCTACGCCACCGAGCGCGCGCAGGAGGCGGGCATCACCCGCGATGACATCACCCAGACACTGCAATTCGCAACCGTCGGCCTGACAGCCGGAGTCTACCGCGAGGGCGAGCGTCAGATCCCCATCATCCTGCGCGCCGATCCTGACCTGCCCATGGCGCTGAGCGACCACGTGATCTATTCGGACAGTGGTCAGGCCTTTGTCCCGTTCGAGCAGGTGACAGACGGGTTGCGCTTCGAAAGCCAAAACACCCTGATCATGCGCCGCGACCGGGTCTATACCATCACCGTGGGTGCGGACATCACCAAGGGTCTGACAGCCGCCCAAGTACAGGCCGAGGTACAGGACGCCATCGACACCATGCCCGTGCCTCAAGGCTACAAAATGGAATGGGGCGGTGAATACGAAAGCTCTCGCGATGCCCAGGCGAGCCTTGCCCAGCAACTGCCACTCAGCCTGATCATCATGGTTCTGATCTCGGTGCTCTTGTTCAACGCCGTGCGCCAGCCGCTGATAATCTGGCTGCTGGTGCCGATGTCGGTGAACGGCGTCAGTCTTGCACTTTTGGGCACTGACATGCCCTTTACGTTCACTGCCCTTTTGGGTCTGCTGTCTTTGTCGGGCATGTTGATCAAGAATGGCATCGTTTTGGTCGAAGAGATTGATTTGGTGCGAAAAGACCAGCCCGAGGCCCCGCTCGCCGACAGCATTGTCAGCGCCTCGACCTCCCGTTTGCGGCCGGTTCTTCTGGCGGCGGCGACGACGATCATGGGCATGATCCCTCTACTGGGCGATGCCTTCTTTGTATCAATGGCGGTGACGATCATGGGCGGGCTGGCCTTTGCCTCTGTCCTCACGCTGTTCGCGGCACCGGTCTTTTACTATGCGTTCTTCCTGCGCCAGGCGCGCGCGCATGCGCAAACCGTGCCCCAGCCTGCGTAACCCTGCCTGTTCGCCGCGCTGCCTTTGCCCTAGGCTTGTCCCATGATCCGGCTGAACCTCGAGCAGTTGCGCACCTTTGTCATCGTCGTCCGATCAGGCGGGGTGGTGCGGGCCGCGCAATCGCTGAACCTGACGCAACCAGCTGTGACCGCGCGCATCAAAGCGTTGGAAGACACGCTAGGCACCCCACTTTTCGACCGGGCAAAGGGGGCCGCGAAGCTGACCAAACGCGGCGAGATGCTGTTGCAACACGCCCGCAAGCTAGAGGTTCTGGCCAACCAGATCGAGCGGGACATCGTGGATCCTGGCGGGGTGGAGGGTACGCTGCGCATCGGCACCTCTGAGACCATCGCCCAAAGCTGGTTGCCGGACTTCATCTCGGCACTTTATGCCCAGTTTCCCAAGCTTCAGATCGAGCTGAACGTGGATGTCTCGATCAACTTGCGCAACGCGCTTTTGGCGCGCGAGGTCGACATGGCCTTTCTTCTGGGGCCGATCTCGGAATACTCGGTGGAAAATGTCGCCCTGCCCCCGTTCGAGCTGCGCTGGTACGCAAGTGCGACCGCGAACCATGACGGGGCCCGCGCCGCAGATCTGTTCGGCAAACCCGTGATTACCTATGCCAAGAACACCCGTCCGTTTCGCGAGCTGTCCGACGCCATCGGCGCGCGCATTGGGCCCGATGTGCCGCTGTTCCCCTCCTCGTCCCTGTCGGCGGCGATGCGCCTTGTGGCCAGCGGTCTGGGTGTCTCGGCCCTGCCCCAATCCTTGGCCGAACCCCTGGTGCAGGCAGGCGAATTGCAATGCTTCGATCCCGGCTGGGTGCCCGAGCCTTTGGGCTTCACCGCAAGCTATGTGGCGGACCCGCCCAGCCAAGTGACGGAAAAGGCAGCGAAACTCGCCCTCAAGGTCGCACAGGCTTGGGAGTAGACATAAAATAAATTTATGTATTGTCGCGAAAATCATTGATTTGACCCACCGGCAGCCAGCCGCCACTTTGACCGAACTGGACGAATGGAGCTTGGCGCAAACCCATGTCTGTCGCTTTCGAAGAGATCCGCACCTGGCCCCCGGGGCGTGCCCGCCAGGCCATACGTGCCGCAGAATACACCCGCCACACCGCGGGCCTGGCACCCGGACGGTTGCAGGCCAATCTGGTGATCTTGCCCCAGGCTCACGCCGAAGACTTCGCACGGTTTTGCGTGCTCAATCCGCGCCCCTGCCCGGTTGTGGGCCGCACACCACCGGGCGATCCAATTTTGCGCGGCCTGGGCGCCGATCTCGACCTGCGCACGGATGTGCCCAGCTATAACATCTATCGGGACGGGGCCCTTGGTACGCAGACCAGCGATCTTCAGGATCTGTGGCGTGACGATCTGGTGGGCTTTGCCTTGGGCTGCTCATTTACCTTCGAGAATGCGCTGCTGCGCGCTGGTCTTGAGCTGTGGCACATCGCCCGTAACACCACCGTGCCCATGTACAAAACCACCCTGCCGCTTACCCCGGCGGGGCCGTTTTCAGGCACCATGGTCGTCTCGATGCGCGCCCTTCCAAAAGGGGATGTGGCGCGCGCGACCGAGGTGTCAGCGCGGTTTCCCTGGGCCCATGGCGGCCCGGTGCACACCGGGGATGCCAGCGAGATCGGCATCGCTGATCTGGCCGCCCCCGATTGGGGGGATCCAGCGCCCGTGCCCCCGGGCCATGTGCCGTGCTTCTGGGCCTGTGGCGTGACCCCGCAAAACGTGGTCCGGCACGCGGGCCTGCCGCTAGTGATCACCCATACGCCGGGCTGCATGCTGATCACCGATCTGGCCGATGACGTGGATCCCCGCGCCACCGCCCAGCCAAGCCCAAACCTCAAACCCCAAAACACCAAAACCCAACAAGGAGACTTTGCATGAAATCCCTGTTCACCGCCGCTGCGGCCCTCGCGCTCAGCGCCACCACGGCGCTTGCCGACAATCCAACCGTGCTGACCGCCGTGGGCACCTGGTCGAGCCTGACCAACTTTCAAAAGCACGAGCAGCCGTTCTTTGACGGTCTGGCCGAGGCGTCCGGCGGCGATATGGTGGGCAAAATCCAATCCCAGTCAGGCCTGGGCTTGAAAGGGTTCGAAATCATGCGCCTGGTGAAAAACGGCGTGTTCGATTTCGCCTTCGGCCTGCCCGGATATGTGGCCGCGGAAAACGCTATTTTCGAAGGTGCTGACCTGTCGTCGCTGACCCAAGACATCGACACCCAGCGAAAAG
>JBCBNR010000194.1:0-6244 GCA_039821665.1 Pseudomonadota bacterium | reverse complement strand
GGCCACTTTCCATTTTGTGGCTGATCAAGGACTTGATTGTGATGGTCTCGCCTGCGGATGCGGTCTTTGGAACGCGCACGCGGGGTTTAACGCCTGAAGCCATGTCTCGTCTCCTTTGAACCGTTTAGCCGCCGCAGCCGCCGATGGTGACCTTCACATTGGCCGAGGCCTTGACGAAGGATCCGTCTTCCATTTGAGCGATTGCGATCACATCCTGGGTTTTGGCCAGGCGGATGCGGGTCGCGGCACTGCGCGTTGGATTAAGCGGCCCGAACTTGAAGCTGGCCACGTTGGGCACCGGATTGCCATCGGCAAAAAGCGTGACCATGACAGCGCCCGGGGCGCTGACCTCGATGGGCACGGTGTTGCCATTCTCTGCGATCTCGGGTGCGGTCAGGACCACCCCGCCCTCGCCCAAATCGGCCCCGCCGGTGAGCGCGGTGATTGCTTCCTCTGTCAAGCTTGCGAAGGCTGGCAGGCCGGTCAGACTGGTCAATGCCAGCGCCCCGGTTCCAAGCATCACAACTTTGCGACGTGTGAGTTCCATCGTCATCTCCAAAATGAGAACGCTTAATAGTCCTTGAGCGTACCGAGATACGCCACGACATCTTCGATCTGTTGCGCGGTCAGAAGGGGATCCAACGCACCTTCGGCCGCCTTGCCCGTATAGGCATCTCCCGGGCGAACAAAGCCCACGGTTTTGTAGAAAGACGGCATAACCGAGCCTTCAAACATCACCTTGGCGTTTGTAACGATGCCCCGAAGCTCCGCCTCGGAATAGCGCTCCGCCACCCCATCAAGGGGAGGTCCGATCTCGCCATGAAAGGCAAGCTCGCTCAACGCGCTGACCGCATGGCAGGCAATGCAATTGCCGGCCCCCTTGTTCATAAGAACGGCCCCCTGTTCGGGGTTGCCGGGAACACCGGTCAATGAGGTCATCACCGCCCCATCCTTGAACACAACGTCCGTGGGCTTGACCTCTCCGGCCAACCCCGGCGCTGCCGTTCCGATCGCGACACAAACCGCGAATGCCATTGCGTGTTTCATAGACCCTCCCCTGGGACGATTCTGTTTTTGTTTTTTGTATGCTACGGCACACAGACATTTTGACGCAAGAACAAATTCACGTAACTGAATTCTTAAATCTGTGAGCGGGTGCAGCATCGCAACCGCGCAACCGGGTTCTATTGCCCCTGTTGTTCTGCGAATTTTCGCGCGTGGTACTTCTGAAACGGCTCATCGCTGTCATACCCTTTCTCCACCACCCAGGTCAGAAGGTTAAGCGTCGTGTGACGCCCAAAGGCCCCTGGCATGTTGGCCACGGCGACCTGCGCCGCTGTTTGATCGCCCGGCACCTCTTGGGGAAAAAACATCAAGCTGGGTGTGAAAAGCGCACCCCACCGGCGCACCATGTCTTTCTCGGCCAAGGTGGTGCCATCGAAATCGGTCACCTCGATGTCGCCAAACATGTTGATCTGCAAAACGAAGTAATTTTCTTCGATATAGGCCTCGATCTCTGGCCTTGCGAACACCTCCTCGTGCATCTTGGTGCAATAGATGCAACCGCGCTGTTCGATCAGCACCATCAGACGCTTTCCCTCGGCGGTGGCCTCTTGCAAATCTTCGCTGAGGTCTTTGAAGGTCTCGCGCATCCAGGGGGCCTTGTGCAGGCCATCATCGCCAAGCTCGGCGGCCTGCACTTGAAGCGCCGTAACCACGGCCACGCACACCGCTGCTAAGTCTTTTGTTGCAAAGAATTTCATAGTCCCCTCCCCTTTAGCCGATGGCACTGAACCATGGGACATGCTCCAGCATCCACTGGGCGATATAGTTGATGGAATTGGTGGCGATCAGAATGCCAAATAGGATGAGCAGCAGGCCCATCCCCTTTTCGACCAGCCCCAAATGGCGCTGAAACCGACGCATCCAAGACATGAACGGCCCGATGAACGCGGCCGCGGCGATAAAGGGAAGGGTCATGCCCAACCCATAAACAAAGAGCAGGAGCCCCCCCTGGGCCGCGGTCTCTTGCCCGGCCGCGGTGAACAGAATGGCGGCCAGCACTGGGCCCACACAGGGCGTCCATCCAAAGGCAAAGGCAAGGCCAATGACATACGCGCCCACAAAGCCGACATTTGTCGTACCCCCTGCATCGGCGCGGAACTGTCGGTAGAGCAGTCCTATGCGAAACACCCCCAAAAAGTGCAGGCCCATAACGATAATCACGGCCGCCGCGGCCCAGCGCAGCACATCGAAATAGGCGCGCACCATCTGGCCAAAGGCGGTGGCCGTGGCCCCAAGCCCCACAAAAACAGTGATGATCCCCAGCGCAAAACAAATGGCTGCCAGAAAGGCCCGCAGCCGCACATGGCGCGATATCTCGGCCTCAGCCGAAATTTGGTTGGCGCTGACACCCGCCAGGTAACTAAGGTAGAACGGCACCATGGGCAAAACGCACGGCGACAGGAACGACAGAACGCCGGCGATCAAGGCTCCGAGATAGGAGACGTCGAACATGGGAACCGGGCCTCCGCCTTGAAACATTCGAATATTAGATTATGATCTCAACCACGCCTGGACGTCAATCGGAGTTGCGCATGCGCCTTCTGTCCCCCGCTTTTGCCCTGTGCCTTGTGCTTGCCCCGATGGCGGCCTCGGCCCAAACCTATCTTTTGATGGCCGAGGAAAAGGGCTGCTATTGGTGCGCCCGTTGGAATACAGAAATCGCTGCGATTTATCCCAAAACCGCCGAGGGGCGCACCGCCCCCTTGCAGCGCTATGATGTGCACAGCGACACCCCAGATGTTGCGTTTGAGCGACGGGTCAGTTTCACACCAACATTCCTTTTGGTCAAAGACGGCCAAGAGGTCGGCCGGATCGAAGGTTATCCGGGAGAGGAGTTTTTCTGGGGGCTTCTGACAATGATGCTGAATGAGGCCAGAATTCCTTTGGCAACCGAGGACTGAACGCCTATGCCGTTGATCGATATGCAAGAGATCGAGACCGACCCCACCTCCCGTTTGCCGGTGTTCAGCACGGATATGTGCGCCGAAGACATGGAGCGGATGATGGAGAACGCGCAGCGCGCCTCCAACTTCCTAAAGGCAATCAGCCATGAGGGACGGTTGATGATCCTGTGCCACTTGGCCTCGGGCGAGAAGTCAGTGACCGAGTTGGAGGAGCTGCTGTCTGCACGCCAGGCGGCGGTGTCCCAACAACTGTCACGCCTGCGCTTGGAAGGTTTGGTCACCCCGCGCAGGGATGGCAAAGTGATTTACTATCGCTTGACAGATGACCGACCCAAGCAAATCATGGAAGTGGTCTACGACCTGTTTTGCAGGACAGACGGCTAGCCGAACCACCGCACGAGTTCGGCAAGAACGAGGGTGGAAACGATGCTTGAGACGTTGGGCGAGGCCAATGCCGCGGCCCTTATCGGTGTCGCGGGTGGCCTGATCTTAGGTCTGGCGGCACGAATGGGCCGGTTCTGCACACTTGGCGCGATTGAAGATGTGCTATATGGCGGCGATGACCGTCGCTTGCGCATGTGGGGCATCGCCATCGGCACAGCGATCCTTTCCACACAACTGGGACTAAGCCTTGGGTTGCTGGCGCCGGCAGAGACGGTGTACCTGACCCAGGTCTGGAACCCAGCGGCCACCGTCCTCGGCGGGCTGCTTTTTGGCTATGGCATGGCGCTGTGCGGCAATTGCGGTTACGGCGCGCTCGCCCGTTTGGGCGGCGGGGACCTACGTTCGTTTTTGATTGTGATTGTCATGGGCCTGTCGGCCTATCTGGTCATGTCCGGCCCGCTCGCCCATGCCCGGGTCTGGCTGTTTCCGGTCGAAGCAAATGCCAGCACGTTGCAAAGCTTCCCCGCCCTGTTGGAACGGGGCTTCGGCCTGCCTCAGGCGCCTGTGGCGGTGGCCATAGGGTGTGCGTTGCTGGCCATTGCCTTGGCCTCGAAGCCCTTTCGCGCGGATCCGATGAAGGTGGTCTGGGGCGCGTTGGTGGGGCTTGCGATAACATCCGGCTGGCTGGGGACCTATTGGATCGCGAGCACTGGGTTCGCGGCAGAGCCGGTCGAGACCCATACCTTTGCCGCACCGATCGGTGACACGATCTATTACGCCATGACCGCCTCGGGCAACACGCTGTCGTTCAGCGTAGGTTCGGTCGTCGGTGTTGTCGTCGGCGCTTTTGTGGGCTCCTGGCGCAAAGGCCATCTGCGGTGGGAGGCCTGCGAAGACCCGCGCGAGTTGCGCCGTCAAATCCTGGGCGCGGCGATCATGGGGGCCGGCGCCATCCTGGCGGTGGGCTGCAGCGTGGGTCAGGGCCTGTCCGCCTTTTCCCTATTGGCCTACAGCGCACCGGTGGCGTTCTTGTCGATTTTCGCGGGCGCCGCCCTTGGCCTGCGCCAATTGATCCAAGGCTTTGCGCTGGGCGAATAGCTTGGCCCCGCCGTTTAGGTGGACGCGATCCCTGGCATCAGGCTCTCCACCGCCTCGCGGGTCGGCATCGACGGGGCGGTGCCCGGTTTGGTAACCGACAGACCCGCCGTCGCACAGCCATAGCGCACAGCCTCTAATGGTGCGCATCCCTGTGCCAGCGCAGCCGCAAATCCGCCGTTGAACGCATCGCCCGCGCCGGTCGTCTCGACCACGGGTCCTGCATCGACCGCGGGCACCATCCCGTGGCCGCTGAGATATGCCCCCTGCTCGCCCATGGTGATGATCGGCGTTGTAACGCCCTGGGCCACAAGTGCGTCACAGGCGGTTTTGGCCTCCGCCGCGGTATTGGGCAGAATGCCAGTCAAGGCCTCGCATTCCGTCTCGTTCGGGGTGACATAGTCGCATAAGGCCAACATGCCCTGGGGCAATGCAGCAGCAGGGGCCGGGTTCAGCACCGTCGTTACCCCGGCTGCGCGGGCGATCTGCAAGCCGCGCAGGGCCGCGTCCATCGGTTGTTCAAGCTGGGTGACAAAAACATCCGCGGATGCGATCAGCGCGGCGTGGGTTTCAAGGTCCGCCGCAGAAAGGCTGGCGGCTGCACCGGGCGCGATGATGATCGCATTGTCCCCGGTGCTGTCCTCGATAAAGATGTAGGCCGCCCCGGTATAGGACGCGGCATCATGCTCCACATGGGGGATCACGCCCGCCTGATCCCAGGTTTGAAGGGCCAGCGAGGCGAAGTCATCTTGGCCCAGCTTGGTGATCATGTGGGTCGTGGCACCCATCCGCGCAGCCGCCACTGCCTGGTTCGACCCTTTGCCCCCTGGGCCAAGTACAAAGGACTTGCCCAACACCGTCTCGCCCATGCGCGGCATACGGTCCGCGCGATAGGCGGTGTCGGCCACAAAGACGCCAAGGATGACAACCGCGCCCATCACGCCCCCTCGTCAGGTGGCACGACACCTTTGCGAAACGCAAAGCAGCCATAGAACCGACGCTCGCCGGTTTGTATCACGGCATAGGCCTGCTTGGCCCGCTCGTAGAACGCAAAGCGCTCGATCCCCAGCATCTCAGGTCCGTCCACCGCTGTGACCTCGGCCTGCATCTCGTCCATCACCGGCAGGATATTGTCCGGCTCGCCCACCACCTCCATGCGGGCGGCGGCATCCTCGACAAACGTATCGATGGGATAGACCGACAAGACCGCACGCGCGACCTCTGCCGCCGGGCGGTCGATGCGCAGCACCTCGCCCAGGGTCGTCTCCCGCGCGATGCTGTCAGAGGGAAAGTTAGTATCCGCTATGATCAGATCATCCCCATGGCCCATGGCCCGCAGGGCATAGAGCACATCCGCGTTCAATATAGGATCGATGCCTTTGAGCATGCCGCCCCCCTTGGCTGTGGTTAGAGACGCATGCCGCTGGATGCGTCAAAGATGTGAATGTGGTCCGGGTCAGGACGCAGATGCACGACCTGCCCGGATTGAAAGGCGTGACGCTCGCGAAAGACCGCCGTTACACTTTGCCCTTCGAAGGTCAGAAACACCATCGTCTCGGAGCCTGTGGGTTCAACCACTTTGACCTCCATCGCGAGACCAGCCTCGTCCAAGATCAAATGCTCGGGCCGGATGCCCATGGTGACCGGCCCAGACACCTCAGGCCCCGGCAAATCAAGGCCGCCCACATGCAGACGCCCGCCGTCGGCGCGGGCGCTAAGCAAGTTCATCGACGGCGCCCCGATAAAGGTCGCGACAAACGCGTTGATGGGATGGTCATACAGCTCCAACGGCGTGC
>JBCBNR010000193.1:0-6274 GCA_039821665.1 Pseudomonadota bacterium | reverse complement strand
CAAGCCCGGATTTCGCAATGGGTTTTTCGTGGCCCATGCGCCAGGCGTGCGGTTGGAGAGCGGGGCGTGAGCACACTGATCGTGATCCCGGCGCGCTATGCATCGCAGCGATTTCCGGGCAAACCCCTTCAGGCCCTTGTGGGGGCCACGGGCCTGTCCAAAACCCTGATCGAGCGGTCTTGGGACGCTGCCCGCGCGGTGGCGGCGCAGGCGCGCGTCGTGGTGGCAACCGATGATGCGCGCATTCGCCAGGCGGTCGAAGCCTTCGGTGGCGATGTGGTGATGACGCCCCAAACCTGCCGCAACGGAACCGAACGCACCGCCGCGGCCCTTGATGCGTTGGGGGGCAGTTTCGACTATGTGGTCAACTTCCAAGGGGACGCGCCACTGGTCCCGCCATGGTTTGTGACGGATCTTATGAACGCCCTGGCCGCCCGCCCAGAGATCTCAATGGCAACCCCGGTTCTCAGAACCGAGCCCGAGGCCCTGCAAGGTTTTATCGAGGATCGCCAGGCGGGGCGTGTGGGGGGCACAACGGCCGTGTTCGGTGCGGGCGACCGGGCGCTCTACTTCTCCAAGGAAGTGTTGCCCTATACCGGGCGCAGCTATGGGCCGGGGGAGGTGACGCCGGTGTTTCACCATGTCGGCCTCTATGCGTTCCGCCCCGCGGCGTTGCAGGCTTATCTGGGCTGGCAGCCCGGTCCGCTTGAAAGCTTGGAAGGATTGGAACAGCTTCGCTTCTTAGAAAATGACTATCCCGTCCATTGCATCGAGGTGGACGCCAAAGGCCGCGCGTTTTGGGAGTTGAACAACCCGATCGACGTCCCCCGGATCGAGGGGATCCTGCGCGACCAAGGCATGGAATGACACCGCCGCCGTCGGTCTCGGCCATTGTGGTCAGCCATGGCCGCCCGCAGCATCTGGCGCTCTGCCTTTCAGCGCTGTGTCGCCAACGTCACCCAAGGTACGAGATCATCGTTGTCGCTGACACCCCGCCGCGGTGGCCCGACAGCGACGTCCCCACCCAATTCCATAGGTTTACAGCGCGCAACATATCGACCGCCCGAAATCTTGGCCTTGCGCAGGCGCGTGGGGAGGTTGTGGCGTTTATCGATGATGACGCGGTGCCTGAATACGACTGGCTAGACCAAATCACAGCGCCGTTTGCCCATCCGCGCGTGGGCAGCGCAGGCGGGTGGGTGCGCGGTGCACGCGGTTGGGCTTGGCAGTCGAAAACCATACTTGTGGATCCGGAGGGCTGGGATCGCGACCTAACCCACAGCGCGCAACAGCCCATCATCGTGCCGGCCATGCCAAGCGGTGTGCTCAAAACAACCGGCACCAATTGCGCCTTTCGCACTCAGCCGTTGCGCGCGATTGGCGGCTTTGACCCCGGCTTTGCCTATTTTTTGGAGGAGACGGACGTGAATATGCGCCTGGCCCAAGCCGGGTGGCTGTCCGTCTCAACCCCCTTGGCCGAGGTACACCACGCCACTGCGCCCGGGCCACATCGCACCACCTTGCGGGTGCCGAGATCATTGGTCGAGATCGGGGGCTCGCGCGGGCGCTTTTTGGCCAAACACTGCCCAGACCGCGCGTTCGACCGCCATCTCAAACGGTTCTCGGAGGACCAAACCCTGCGCCTGGACAGGTTCGTTGCCCTGGGTCTGTTGGAGGGAGCACAGCGCGATCAACTTTTGGAGCAGTTTCAAAGTGCGATGGCGGAGGGGTTTCAGTCCGACCTGTCACCGCTCGCACCCTTGGATGGCCCATCTGCGACGGGCGTGCCGTTGCGCGAGCGGCCCACCAGTCCGCGACATCTGCTCAAAACGGGCGATCCAGCCCTTGCCTGTGACCTCGTCGCCGCAGGGGCTGAGGTGACGCGATTGTCCATTGGCGTCTGGTCGCTGACAAAACCAAAGATCGGGTACAGCGCTGCGGAAGGTTGGCACCACCGATTCCCGCTGACCCCCACCGGTCGCCGTCTTTTTCAGCAAGAGATTGCCAGATTGACCCCCCGTCGAGGACCTTGGGTGACCTAACACATTCAGTTCTGTAAGAGTTTTGCGTAAATGGTGATCTTTGCACTCGCGGTTAAGTTTTTCCCCGCTAATTCTGCCCCCAACGCTGCTAGCCAGCCCCTGAGATCATAATTCTGCCGCACAACCCACCTTAATGCCTAGGCGTGTTTTGGTTAAAGTTGTGCACCTCGCGAGGAAGTTAAATGATAAAACCCGTCCGCAAAGCTGTTTTCCCCGTTGCCGGGATGGGCACGCGCTTCCTGCCAGCCACAAAATCCATTCCCAAAGAGATCATGTCCTTGGTGGACCGGCCCCTTATCCAATACGCGATTGACGAGGCGCGCGAGGCTGGGATCACCGAATTCATCTTTGTCACTTCACGCGGCAAAAGCGCGTTGGAAGACTATTTCGACGACAATCCCGTGTTGGAGAAAAAGCTGCGCGACGGCGACAAAAACGCGCTTTTGGCGGAGTTGGAGCGCACCAATATGGACAGTGGTGCCATTGCCTATGTCCGCCAGAAAGAGGCGCTGGGCCTGGGCCATGCGGTCTGGTGCGCGCGCCGCCTGATCGGGGACGAGCCTTTTGCCGTCTTGTTGCCTGACGATGTGATCGAGGGGCAAACCGGCTGCTTGAAACAGATGGTGGATGCTTACGAGCAAACCGGTGGCAACATGGTCGCGGCCATGGAGGTCGCGCCCGAGCAGACCTCGTCCTACGGGGTTTTGAAGGTCGAAGAGGATATGGGCGCAATCGTCAAAGTCGACGATATGGTCGAAAAGCCCAAGCAAGAAGACGCGCCATCGAACCTGGCCGTGATCGGTCGCTATATCCTGACCCCAGGGGTTTTGGAAAATCTCAGCGCGTTTGAGCGCGGTGCAGGTGGTGAAATTCAACTGACCGATGCGATTGCGAAAGAGACGTCGAAATCGGGCGTCTATGGCTATCGCTTCCGCGGCCAGCGTTACGATTGCGGATCGAAAGCGGGTTTCCTGCAGGCAACGGTGGCGTTCGGTCTGTCCCGGCCCGATCTGCGCGACACGTTTAAAAGCTTCCTGGTGGACATCCTTGCCGAGAGCAAGGCCGCCGAGTAACCTAGGCTACGAAGTCTCCGACCAAAGGAGCGCCATCACGTGTCGCCAAAAGACACTCCCCCAGCCCTAAGGTCCTATGCCCTTAGGGATCACACCGAAGACTTTCTCAACGGGGCACCTGCCCTGATCGATATCACGCGGTCGCTGTCGCGCGCGGGGTTGGGCCCGGCGACGGGCATTGACCGTGTGGAACGGGCCTATATCGACCACGCCCTGGCCTGGGCGGGGGAGAGCTGGTTTCTCGCCCGAGCCCTGGGTGGATTTGTGCTTTTGGACGCGCACGGCATGCGCCATCTGCTGTCCCATCTGGATGGCGATCGCCCTTGGGGTTTTCCGGACTTTCTCAGCCATTTTGCCCGCCGCCAAAGCCGCGCCACCCGCCGGGCGGAGGCAACAGCACGGAGATTGGCCACGGCGCTGATCCCAAGGCCGGCCCTTGCCACGGCCCTGCGCCGGGCCTTGCCGCGTGGATTTGTGTATCTCAACGTTGGACACAGCAACCAAACCGCCAGCACGCTCGACCAGGTTCGGCGCGGTGGTGCCGGGCGTGTGTGCCTGATGATCCATGATCTGATCCCCCTGGACCTGCCCCAGACCACACGCCCGGGCACACCGGCGCGCATGGCCCGATCTTTGCGTGCGGCTTTGCCGAAAACGGATGTTCTGATCTACAACTCCCACCATACCGCGCGCCGGGTCCGCGCCTTCCTTGATGAATGTGACCAGGCAGTGCTCGGCATCACGGCCCCCTTGGGCATCACGGCCCAACCTCTGCGTGCCGCGCCTTCGGGCCCGCCCGCCTTTCTGGTTTTGGGCACAATCGAGCCGCGCAAAAACCACGCCCTTCTTCTGGATGTGTGGGACGCGCTTGTCGCGGCCCCGCCGTGTGCGGGCCTGCCCCATCTTCACATCGTTGGCCGCAGGGGGTGGCAGACCGAGGCGCTTATCTCGCGGCTGGAAGGGCATCCGCTGTATGGCACGCTGTTGCACGAGCATGGTGCGCTGCCCGACCAATGCCTTTGGCCGCTGATGGCCCGAATGCGCGGCCTTTTGTTTCCCTCCCTTGGCGAAGGGTACGGCTTGCCCTTGGCCGAGGCACTGCACATGGGGATGGAGGTTGTGGCCTCAAATCTCGATGTATTCCACGAAATCGGGCATGATCTGCCCGTCTATCTAGACCCGCACGATGTCGAAGGCTGGGCACGTGCCATCCGCGCGCTGTGTGACCGACCGCACCGTGCACAGCCCTATGATGCGCCCCGCTGGAGCGATCATTTCAACCTCGTGACCCAGGGGCTTGAGACCGCACGCCAGGCGCACTAGGCTTTGCCTGGGTGGACGCGTTGGAAGCAGATGGCAAGATTGCTCACCCAATATTCCCTTCGGATCGAACGCAAACGCCTGCTATTGCGGGCTTGGCGGCGTTTGGGACAGCTACAGCATGTCAGTGGCCCGTTGGACCTGCCCCCTGGCCCGCTGGTTGCGATCTGCCTGCGCAACGAACGCCCGCGTTTGCCCCATGTCCTGTATCACTATCGCACGATGGGTGTGGCCCATTTCTTGGTCATCGATAATGGATCGACCGATGGCAGTGCCGCCTGGTTGGCAGAGCAGCCCGATTGCACGGTCTGGTGCACCCAGGCCAGCTATAAGCGCGCGCGCTTTGGCATGGATTGGATCAATGGGATTTTGGGCCGCTATGCCAAAGGGCGTTGGGTGCTGACGGTGGATGCGGATGAGTTGTTCATCTACCCCCATATGGGCGCACGGCCCTTGCCTGCGCTGACCGACTGGCTGGACGCCCAAAACCTACGCGCCTTCGGCACACTTTTGTTGGACCTTTACCCCCGGCGGGATGGACCGGCACCGGCAGATGGCCCGCCCCTGCAAGCGCTGACCCATTACGACGCAGGCAACTATCAGTTTCAACGCAATCCGCGCTACGGGCATGTTTGGATCCAAGGGGGTGTGCGCCAGCGTGTCTTTTTCGCCCAAGATCCAGCGCGCGCGCCTGCGCTGAACAAAATCCCCTTGGTAAAGTGGGCCGCGGGGGTGGTTTACGTCAGCTCCACCCATCATCTTCTGCCCCGTGGGCTGAACCGGGTCTATGACGCCTTCGGGGGACAAAAAGCCAGCGGCCTGTTGTTGCACACCAAATTTCTGGATGACCTGGAGGATCGGGTCGAAGATGCGCTGGCGCGCCAGCAACACTATGCCAAAGGCCGAGAGTATCGGGCTTATCGCGCTCTGGGCACCACGGGGTTGTGCACCGCCTTTTCCACCCCTTGGACCGATTGGCGTGCGGCGGAGGCACAAGGCTTGATGTCGCGTGGGGCCTGGGCATGAGCGTCGGTATCGCCATGCTGGTCCACGACCCGGTGGAGCGTTCGGCCCAAGTTGCGCGCCATTTCGTCAACGCGGGCGCCAAGGTTGCCCTTCACCTAGACCGACGTTTTTCCAAGCGGCGCGGCTGGCTGGCGGATCATGCGGGTGCTGATGTGATCAGCCGCTATCGCTGTCCTTGGGGCGGTTTCAACCTGGTGGCTGCCACCCGCGATCTGGTGCGCCATCTGTTGGAGCGCGATCCCAGCTTGTCCCATGTGGTCCTTTTGTCGGGAACGTGCCTGCCCCTTTGGACGCCCGAGCGTCTGATGCAGTTTTGCGCGGATCATCGGGAAACGGACTTTATCGACATGCACCGGGTTGAAGATGGGGCCTGGGTTCGCGACGGCCTGACGGTGGAGCGGTTCAGCCTTTACCATCCATTCTCGTACCGGCACCAACGGCGGTTGTTCGAGGCAAGTGTCGCCCTGCAACGTCGTATTGGGGTCTCCAGGTCCGAGCCTTCGGGTCTGATCCCCCATTTTGGCAGCCAATGGTGGGCCCTGTCGCGCCCCACATTGCAGCGTATTTTGGCAGACCCGATGGGACCCAAGATCGATGGGTTCTTTTCCAGCGCGTTTATTCCCGATGAAAGCTATTTTCAAACCATGACGGCCCGCCACGGGACCGGGCCGCGCGCGCCCAGCCTGACGGTTTCGCGCTTCGACGATCAGGGGCGGCCCTTTACGTTTTACGATGACCACCAGGACCTTTTGGCCAGCTCGGGTGCTGCCTTTGCCCGCAAGATCTGGCCCGGTGCCGATGGCCTATACCGTC
>JBCBNR010000192.1:0-6280 GCA_039821665.1 Pseudomonadota bacterium | reverse complement strand
TGTCGCTTGCGTGGCGGATCAGCATGGCGGTGTCCTTCCTGTTCTCATGACCCTTAGTAAGGGATTGAGATGCGGCAACGCGAGGGCAGGGGGATCACTATGTCGTTGGGTTTGTGACAGGGGGGTGCAGCTCGTGCATGGGCACGGACTGGCCCTTTTCTTGCACAATCCGTAAGTGGTGCCGCATGATTTGCCGTGGTTCGGTGACCCCGACCGAATGGGCAATCGTCTCCACCTCTTTGATCACCTGGCGGGCATAGGCGGCCACTTTGTCGGATTTGTCCCGGGGAACGAGACCTTTTTGCAAACCCCGGTCATGGGTGGTGATGCCCGTGGGGCAGGTGTTTTTGTTGCACTTAAGGGCTTGGATGCAGCCAAGGGCAAACATGAACCCGCGCGCCGAGGTGACGAAATCCGCCCCTGCCGCGATGGCCCAGGCCACATCGCCGGGCCATCCCAGCTTGCCGCTTGCGATCAGCCGGATGCGATCGCTAAGCCCTAGGCGTTTCAACAGGTCCGCGACCATGGGCAAGCTCTCGCGCACGGGCAGGCCGACCAAATCCATCAGCGGCATCGGCGCGGCACCGGTGCCGCCATCCCCCCCATCGATGGCGATAAAGTCGGGCGCATAGATGTCGGCGTCGCGGGTGATCACATCGCGCAGCAGGCTTTCCAGCGCATCCGTGCCCCCGATGGTCATCTTTATCCCCACCGGTTTGCCCGTGACCTCGCGGATATGGGCGATGCGGTCCATCAACTCACTGTTGTTGGAGATATCAAGGTGCCGATTGGGCGAGATCGATGCCTCGCCTGGTCGGATATTGCGCACCTGGGCGATCTCTTTGGTGACCTTGGCGGCTGGCAAGATGCCGCCCTTGCCCGGTTTGGCCCCTTGGCTGAGCTTTATCTCGAACATGCGCACCTGCGGGTGGTTTGCGACCTCGCGCAGGCGCGCATCGCTCAGCGCACCGTCTTCGGTGCGCACGCCGTATTTCGCCGTGCCGATCTGAAAGACAATGTCGCAGCCCCCCTTGAGATGGTGTTCGGACAGCCCCCCCTCGCCGGTGTTAAGCCAGATGCCCGCCTTGGCCGCCCCATGGCTGAGCGCCAGGATCGCAGGGCGCGACAACGCCCCATAGCTCATCCCCGAGATGTTAAAGAGCGATGGCGCATCGTAGGGCTCGCGCGCGAAAGGACCGATGCGCCTAGGCTCGGTAAAGGCGATCTGGCTGTCGAGCGGTGGAAAGGCTGCGTTCACAAAGATCGGCGTGCCCGGCACCGCGAGGTTGCGCGTGGATCCAAAGGCAATGGTGTTGTCGCGTCCGTGGGAGGCCCGCTCGACATAGTTTCGCTGCGCTCGGTTAAAGGGCAACTCCTCGCGGTCCATGGCAAAGAAGTACTGACGGAAAAATTCGCCCAGCTCGGTGAACAGGCCTCGGAACCGGCCCAACACGGGATAGTTGCGGCGCACCGCATCTGCGGTTTGGAAACGGTCGATGAAAAACATCACGATCGCGGCCAACACGACCAGCCCCACAATAAGAACAAAAAGCGTGGCTAAGAAAGACAGGCTGCTGCTGACCCAACCCATGCTGTGTCTCCGATTATGGTGCCAGGATGTGGCGCACCATCGCCCCCCAAAGGCGCGTGCGCAAGCATCAGGCATCCTCTGCGACCAAGCAGCCCGACCCCTTGGCGTAAAGAGGTTGTGACTGGACTGAAACAAACGCAGCCGCTTAGCGCGCGCGCAGCAGTTCGACAGGCCCTTCACACAACCGTGATCCTCATCCAGCGCCGCACCACCTGCGTACCCCTGGTCAACACAGCGCACAGCTGTGGCACTGACGAAACCGAACCCAACGTAGGAGAAGCTTTATGTTTCGACGCACTTTCCTCGGCACTTTCGCGGCCGTTTCCCTGGCCGGGGTGACCGCCTCTTTTGCAGATGGTCATGGCCTTAAGGACATCGTGGACACCGCCGCAGGGACCGAGGGCTTTTCCACTCTCGTGGCCGCTGTGACGGCCGCCGACCTGGTGGACGTGCTGAAAGGCGAAGGCCCATTCACCGTGTTCGCCCCGACGGACGAGGCGTTTGCCGCCCTTCCCGAAGGCACGGTGGAGACGCTCTTGAAGCCCGAGAACAAGGATCAGCTTGTGGCTGTTCTGACCTACCACGTGCTGTCCGGCAAAGTGATGTCCGCGGACATCGCGGGCAAAGAACTGTCCGTGGCAACTGTAAACGGTGAAGAAGTTGACGTGAATGCAACAGATGGCGTGATGGTCGACAACGCAACCGTTGTCGCCGCAGACATCGAAGCCTCGAATGGTGTGATCCACGTGATCGACACCGTGATCCTGCCCGGCTCTTAAACCCCACAAGGGCCTGTCAGTACTCCGACCCCGTTCTGGGGTCGGACCTTACCTATACCGACAAGAAGAAGGAGGGACACATGTTCCGCCGTACAGTTTTGAAAGCGGTCGCCGCATCGGCAACCGCGCTGATTGTTGCTGCCTGCGCCATGCCCGAGCCTGAGGGCCCGGGGGATATCGTTGACGTCGCCGCAGGTGCGGGTTCGTTCAACACCCTGGTCGCTGCTGTGCAGGCCGCAGGGTTGGTGGAGACGTTGAAGGGGCCTGGCCCGTTCACCGTGTTCGCACCCACGGACGAAGCGTTCGCAGCCCTGCCCGCAGGCACGGTCGAAAGCTTGCTGCTGCCCGAGAACAAGGATCAACTGGTCGCCATCCTGACCTATCACGTGGTGCCCGGAACAACGCGTGCTGCGGATCTGGCCGGTCAACGGCTGAGTGTCGCCACAGTCAACGGGGCCAACGTCCACATTGATGGGCGTGACGGCGTGAAGGTCGAAAACGCCACCGTGACTGCCGCAGATATCGAGGCTTCAAATGGGGTGATCCACGTCATCGACGCGGTTCTGCTGCCCTAATCGAAGAGATGGCCCGCGTCGAAGGCACTCGACGCGGGCCAAGTGCAACTCCGCCATCAACAGGAGAGTTACCCAATGGCAAATATAGCACAAACAGCTATCGGCAACGACAGCTTCAACATTCTGGTCAATGCGCTGACCTTTGTGGACACGGAACTGCCGGGCACCAACTTGGTTGGCACTTTGTCTGCTGAGAACGCGGACCTGACCGTGTTTGCCCCAACGGATGCGGCCTTTGCCCAATTGGCGCTCGACGCGGGCTTTACCGGCGATACGACCGATGAAGGCGCTGTCACCGGGTTTCTGGCCACCACCTTCGGGGCCGAGACGCTGCGCGACGTGATCCTATATCACGTCTCGCCCGAGGCAAAGACGCTGGCGACCATCCAAGCGGACGGTACGGTCGATACGGTGTTGGGTGTGACCATCACGTCTGACGGTCCGACCCTGGTGGACAACGAGCCCGATCTGATCGACCCTTCCGTGGTCATCCCGGACATCGCGGCGGACAATGGCATCATCCACGCCATCGACCGTGTGCTGCTGCCGGTCGACCTGCCCGGCAATGACGCGCCCACGATCACGGGCATCGTCGCTGCCTCCGGCGAAGGCTTTGACGACAATGCAGGCGATTTCGATCTGCTGCTGGCCTCGGTCAAAGCTGCGGGCCTAGACGATCTGCTGAATGATCCGACCATCGATGTGACCGTGTTCGCGCCCACCGATGGGGCCTTTGTGGGCCTGAGCCAGACCCTCGGCTTCACCGGCTCGGACGAGGCGGAGGCCTTCAACTACCTGGTGGATGCGCTTGCTCTGCTCAACGGTGGGGATGCCATTGGCCTGTTGACGGACGTGCTGACCTACCATGTCTCGGGCGAAAGCCTGCAGGCAAGCCAAGTGCTCAGCGCGGACACGATCCCGACCTTGCTGGGTGCGGATCTGGGCGTGGACGGTGCAAGCCTGGTGGACGCGGACCCGGATGTGGCCAATCCCAACTTGATCGCCACAGACATCCAAGCCGCGAACGGCATTGTGCATGTGCTTGACGGTGTGTTGTTGCCCGCGGATCTTCTGGCCTCCGACGGCTCGAACGATGTGGACTTCATCATCGCAGGCGAAGGTCGCGACCACATTCGCACGGGCCGCGACAATGATCTGGTTGATGGCAATGGTGGCAATGACGAGATCTTCTTGGGTCGCGGCGACGATGTGGCCTTCGGCGGTACCGGCAATGACGAGATCCGGGGCGGCAAAGGCAATGACACCATCTCGGGTGACGCTGGCAACGACGACCTCTTTGGCGGGCGTGGCCGTGACGACATCTCTGGCGGCACCGGTGACGACCTGATCAAGGGGGGACGCGGCAACGACACGATCGATGGCGGCGCCGGCTTTGATGTGTTGGTTGGCGGTCGTGGCGCGGATGTCTTTGTGTTCGCCACTGGCTCGGACGTGGATTTGATCCGCGACTTCGGCGGGCATGACCGGATCGATCTGTCCGGGGTCGAGGGGATCAGCGATTTCCACGATTTCGAGGGCTCAATTCGCGATTTCGGGCACTTCACGGTGATCGACTTTGGCCAAGGCGACGTACTCGCTTTGGCAGGGGTGGATGCGCACGAGCTCAGCGCCTCTGACTTCATCTTCGAAGGCGACATGATCGCCTGAGATTGACGGTCTCGTTGGGAAGCGTGACAGGGGCCTATCGCTGACACCGCAGCGGATCCCCCTGATCTTCCCAGCGGACGCCGGGCCACTCCGCGGGTGGCCCGGCGTTTTCCCTTTGCGGTGGGCTTTTTCCTTTGTAGCGCGGGTGCTTGGCTCTAAGCTTGGGCCAACCGCACGCGCGAGGGACACCGCCAATGGCACTTTCAGATCGCTACGACAACATTCTGTCGACCGACAGCGAACCGGCGGCGGATGCCTATGGCCGGGGGCTCGATCTGTTTCTAGAAGGCCGGCATGGCGCCCTTGCCGCATTCGAAGAGGCGGTGGCCGCCGATGGTGCGTTTGCCTTGGGCGAGGCCGCCCTGGCCCGTGCCGCGATGATGGACGGGGACATGCCGCGCGCCAAACAGGCGATCAGCCGCGCCAAAGCCCTAAGTACAGGGGCCACAGCGCGGGAACGCTCGCAGATCGAGATCCTGGATGTGCTGCTGTCTGGCCAGTCGGCGGAGGCACGCGAGCGCGTTCAAATCCATGTGCGCGCATATCCCCGCGATGCGATGTGTGCGCAATTGTGCACCAATGTGTTCGGCCTGATCGGGTTTTCAGGCGAGGTTGGTCGGGAGGCGGAGCTTTTGGCTTTCACCTCGGCGCTGTTGCCCCATTACGGCGAGGATTGGTGGATGATGTCCATGCACGCCCTGTCCTTGTGCGAAACCGGCCAGATCGCGGCCTCGCTGTCCTTGATGGAAAGGTCCTTGGCGCTGAACCCGCGCAATGCGCAAGCCGCCCATTTCAAGGCCCATGCCCAGTATGAGGCTGGTGAGACAGAGGCGGGCCGCGCCTATCTTGGCGGTTGGATCGAAAGCTATGATCGCCGGTCGATCTTGCACGGGCATCTCAGTTGGCATTTGGCCCTTTGGGCGTTGGAGCAGGGGGACGAGACGGGCCTGTGGGAGGCTGTGGACACGGCCATTCAGCCGGGCCATTCGGACAGTCTGCCCATCAATGTGCTGACAGATACAGCCGCGATCCTGTTCCGGGCCGAGCTTGCGGGCCAAAAGGTGGCCCCGGCCCGATGGAAAGCGCTGAGCGCCTATGCCAGCCAATGGTTTCCAAACTCCGGTCAAAGCTTTGCGGATCTGCATGCGGCCTTGGCCCATGCCATGGCGGGCGAAGGTGCCGCGCTGGCGCGTCTGGCCGAGGGGGCTCAAGGGTTTGCGGGCGATCTTGTGCGCCCTGCGGCGCGCGCCTGGAAGGCGATGAGCCAGGGCGCCTGGGCCGAGGCTTTGGAGGCGCTGACACCGGTGATGTCCGCCACCGAACGGGTGGGTGGCAGCCGCGCCCAGCGTGATTTGCTGGAGTTGAGCTATGCCCAGTGCCTTTTGCGAACAGGCGAGCGGGCCTCTGCCCAACGCTGGCTTGCCACACGCCGCCCGGTTTTGGCCGCCGCACCGCCGCTCGCAGGATTTGGGGCTTAGACGGGTAAGGCAGCGGACGCCCCGTGCGGGGCGACGCCATTTTCATTAAAGGGGCGCTGCCCCTTCGCCGGGCGGGGCCGGCTGACCCCGGTTTTGGGCTTTGCCCGTTCGACGCGCCGATCGCTGACGCGATCTTCTCGGCGCATCGAACTCCCAGGATACTTTTCACAAAAGTGAAGGGGTGGGGTT
>JBCBNR010000191.1:0-6300 GCA_039821665.1 Pseudomonadota bacterium | reverse complement strand
GGGGCAATGACAACGCCTATGGCGCGCGCTTTGGCCCGACCCAGATAGGGTCCGGGTCGGTCTTGATCCGGTCCAAACGGAGGCTTGGCCTGCGCCGGCCCGCCAGCATCGGCAATCGCTCGGGCCGCGAACTCTTTGGGTGTCCATCCCAATTGGCGCACGATCGCACCTTGATCGCGGATCAACCACTCGTCATTGATCTGGTCATTGATTGCATGGCAATCGGCGATGATGCGATAGCCCAGCTTTGTGCCCGTGGCCGCCCCGTACATCCCATCCCCCGAATGGGTCGCGGTGGAAAATATCCGGTGCGAGGACAACATCCCCTCCTCCGGCGTGCCGCTCCAAATCACATCCTCGCCATAAAGCTTACGATCCGGAAACTCCGCCAAGGTGGCCATGGTTGCCGCGATCACACCTGTGTTGCCGGTCACGATGCTCGCAGGCGAGCGCACGATGATGTCATCCGCATAGGTGTGGGTCAGCGTGGCAATGCCGCGATCTTCCCAAATTTCCTTGGTCACCCCCAATATGTAATCCGGGAAATCGCTCCACCGGTTGGAAAAGCCTTTCATGGGTTGGGTCCTTATCGTTTTTGGTCAGGGGGGGGTACGGGTGGTGGCGCGCACCACCAAGGGCGCGGGCACGGCGGTCCGCACCGGTGCGGTTCCGTCGCCATCGATGGCTTGGGTCAAGATCCGCACGGTCTCATTCACCATGGCCCGGGCGCGCTGGCGCACGGTGGTCAAGCGATAGGCCAGCCAGCCGGCCTGGGGCACATCATCAAAGCCAACCACACCCACGTCGCCGGGCACATCAAGGCCCAACTCGCCGCGCAGCACGTCCAAGGCGCCAAGTGCCATGTGGTCATTGCCTACAAACACCGCCTCGGGCCGGTCCGCGCCTGCGAACATCTGGCGCGTGGCCTCCATCGCGGTCTCACGCTGGTACTGGCCCAGCGCCCGATGGCTCAGCGTCACGCCTTGGGCTGCCAGGCCCTCCCGGAACCCGGCCTCCCGGTCGCGCTGGGTCGAGGCCCCTTCCCAGCCTGCGATATGGCCGATGCGCCGATACCCACAGGCCAACAGATGTGCCGCCAAGGCTTTCCCACCGGCATAATTGTCTGACGTGACCGCCGACAGGGATGGGTCGTCCTGGCTTCGGTTGAACAGGACAACCGGCAGGCCCGAGGCGCGGGTGCGCGCGGCCAGATCGCTGGACAATGCGACCGAGGCCAGGATCAGGCCGTCCACTTGATAATCCAAAATCTCTTCGAGCACTTGGTCGATGTTCCCCGCCGTTTGCGAGGCCATGAACACAAGCACATGATACCCTTGATCCTGCAAAGCGGTGCTCAGCATCTCCAACGTCTGGGGGTAGAACGCGTTGTCCAGGTAAGCCACCACCAAACCGATGATGCGGCTTTTGCCGGTGATGAGCGACCGGGCGAGCACATTGGGCCGATAGCCCAGATCCCTTGCCGCGGCCCGCACCTTTTGCGCGGTCTTGTCACTGACAGAGGCGCCGGGCGTGAACACCCGACTGACGGCGGATTGCGACACACCGGCGCGCTGCGCCACATCGTGGGAGGTCACGCGCCCGCTCATGGGACTGCGCCACACACGTGTTGGGTGAGGTTCAATCCGTGTCGACAGTTCCGCTCGCCGTGGTCTCGCGCAACACAGCCCCCGAGCCGTTGCATTTCCATGCCGGGCAACCCTGGCATCGGCTTTCCCAAAATACTCAAACTCCAGGTCTCGCCAATGGCGCGTCCGTGCAATGCAAAGTCCACCTTCATTCCGCCGTCCATCCGCCATCCACCAACAGCGACGTGCCGGTGATCAATGCGCCTGCGTCGCTGGCCAGCAGCGCGACCGCGCCCATAATATCCTCGACCTCGCCCACACGGCCCAGCTTGATCTTGTCCATCAGCCACGCCACCCGGTCTGGGTCGGCAAAAGTGGGCTCGGTCAAAGGGGTGCGAATGAAGGTGGGGCAGATGGTGTTGACCCGAATGCCAAAGCGTCCCCATTCGATCGCCATGGCCTTGGTGAACCCTTCGACCGCGTGTTTCGTGGCGCAATAAACCGCGCGGTCGATCCCACCCACATGGGCCATCTGGCTGGAGATTGTGATCAACGAGCCCGGCTTGTTCGCGGCCCGCAAGCTTTGCGCGCAGGCTTGAAGCAAAAAGTAGGCCGCTTTGACATTGAGGTCTGTGACCGCATCATACCCGGCCATATCGGTGTCGAGCGCCGGGGTATGGCGCGCAAGACCCGCAGAGTTTACACAGATGTCAAAGGGGCCAGCCTCGGCCACGAGGGCCCGGGTGGCCTCGACATCACAGATGTCGAGAGGCCGCGCCTGCGCGGCCCAGCCTTCGCGCGCGAAGGCGGCCACCACTGCGTCGAGCTTCGTTTCGGACCGCGCGACCAGGGTGACGTCCGCACCCGCCTCCGCCAGGGCCACTGCGGCTCCAAGCCCGATACCGGATGTACCACCTGCCACTAGGGCACGCCGCCCATCCAGGCGCATAGCCGGCGTGCGCGGCAGTTTCAATGCGTGCTCGGCCATTGAAAGCCCCCTTCAACGCTCAGTGGTATGAATGGGTTGTAAGCAACCTCCCAAAGGTGCCCATCAGGATCCGTGAAATAGCCGCCATAGCCACCCCAAAACGTCTCATGTGCTACGCGGGTGATCGTCGCCCCGGCCGCTTGCGCGCGGCCCATCACGTCATCCACATGCGCCCGGTCAGGCTGATTGCACCCCAAGGATGCAGCACCGGTGCCACCGTCCTTCACGCCCGCATCGCGCGCGAGGGCTGCGCGGTCATAAAGACCCAGCGCCGCCCCCAACAGGTTGTAGACGCGCAACCCCTCCGGCGTGCCCGAAACCCGCTGCCAGCCAAGCGCGTCATAGAACGCAGCCGAGCGGTCAAGATCCGCCACCCCCAGCGAGATCAGATGCACCCGTTGATCCATCAGTCGAGCCCAAAGGTCCGGCGCGCCACATCCGGAGCCGAGGTCAACTCGCGCATGCGGGCAAACACATCCACACCGATCTGCGCATACATATCCAGCAGGTCCACCAGCACCCAGTTCTCGCGGATTTTCCCATGCTCCAGGCGCCAAAAATCAAGTGAGCGCATGGTGATCCGTTTGCCCGGCGGGGCAATGCCCATCCATCCCCCATGGGTGAGGCTTTGGATCATGTCAGGCCAGCCGGTCACGCCCACATAATCCCCATCGCCAAAGAAGTGATAGTCGATCTCGTCCACATACTGCCCCCGATCGGGCATCGCGCTTAGAAACGGGATTTGGTGCCAGTTGCGAAAACCCGCGATGCCCCGGCCCGTACCAATGCCGGTAGGGCCATACCAGCTCATCCGAGGGTGCCAGAACCGCTCCATCTCCATCACCTCCGGCCCGCCCTCGCTGGGATGGCGCTTCATGGCGGTCAGCATGTCTGTCACATGCTGGCGGGATCCCTCAGAGCGTGCGGCATCATAGGGCCCCGGCACCAGTCCGTCGCAGGTGGCAGGCCCGGGCACCAACCATTCGCGCCCCAAACTGGGCGAGAGCGGCCAAACGCCCGCTTGGTCCATGAGATGGGGCAGGTCCCACAAGGCTTGCGCCTCGACAATCCGGTCGCCTTCAAAGCGGTAGAACTCGTGATAGCGCAAGGCCATTTGGTGACCCGTGGGAGGGATATCCAGGTAGGGCGCTGCGAAGGTGCCGGTGTAGAATCCGCCCGCGCCGAGCCAGTCCATCCCTTGCTCATCCGGGCCTGCCATCACGATGTAATCACGACGCTCCAGATCCGGGACGGCCGCGAGTAGCGGCGCATAGACCGTATCGTAAAACGAACCCGGCCCGGTAAGGTCGCCAAAGGGGTGCGTCCAATGCACCATGGCGTCAGGCGCCATAACGCTTTCAAGGGCGGTGCGGACGGCATGCGCGTCAAAGTCGTATTGCGCGGCGCGTACAGGCGCGAACAGCGCCTTAAGGACTGTCATCCGGTCCATTCAGTCTGCCTTTGGTCCAGCTGGCGTGTTGGGAACGGGGGGTGTTTTCTCACCGCGATCAAACGCCTCCCAGCCCTCGCCGCCAAAGACATCAATACCCAACTGAGCCAACACATGGGGGAAATCCACCATCACCCAATTGTCCACAATCTTGCCATCGACGACTTTCCAGAAATCCATATACCGGATCTCCACCCGTTTGCCGGTCGCAGCCACCCCCATAAACGGGCCATGGTGGGTTGCCTCTTGCCGCCCGAAGGCGGCTGCCCATTCGCCCATATAGAGCCGGGCCTCGTCGATACACACCTTGTCGCCGAAGGCCGCCTGAAACGGCTTTTGCCAGTTTTCCTGGAAGGCGCGCAGACCGGATTTGGTGCCGCAGCCCTGGTTCCCATGCCAGCCAAAGCCTTCGGCGAAGAACTCTCCGATGTCGGCAATCCGGTGGTCGTTCAGCCCATCCACCATGCCCTCGATGACCGCCCGTGTGGCGTCGGTCTTGGTCATATCCGTGTCGCGGCTCAACACCGCTTGTTCGGGTCGTGATCCTTGCATGCTTTTTATCCTCGTGGGAGGCGCCTTTGCGCGCGCGACAGCGCGCGCCCGGCCCAACGGCCCGCCATGTGGCTGTGCCACAGTGCGGGCGGGCGGGAGAGCGCGGTCATCCTTTCACGGCCCCCGCTGTCAGGCCCGAGACGATCTGGCGTTGAAAGATCATCACCAGCAAAAACAAGGGCGCTGTGATCGATACGGCGGCGGCCACCGCCTCCACCTGGTCCGTGGTCGTGGTCTCGCGGTTGAAATAGCCCGCAATGGCGGGAACCATGGTTTGGTTTTGCGCATCCAGCAGCAGCGAGGTGACCAGAAAGTCATTATACGCCAGAAGAAACGAGAACAGCCCCGTGGTGATCACACCGGGCCACATGACCGGCATGATGACCCAACGAAACGCCTCGAAATGGGTGCAGCCATCCACGCGCGCCGCCTCGTCCAACTCGGTGGGGATGTTTTGGAAGAACGAGCGCAGCATCCAGATCGTAAACGGCTGGTTGATCGACACGAGCACCGCAATCACCGCCAGGGGCTGACCATAGAGCGTCGGTGCGTTTTCACCCAAAATGGGGCTGAGGATCTCGGCGGAGTTGATGAACACCGGCAGATAGCCCGCCACCAGCACCGAATGGGGCAAAGCGCGGAAGACCAAAGCCAGGATCAAGATCCAAAAGGCCAGCTGCGAGCCGGAGCGGGCCAAGCCATAGCCGGCCAATGTGCCCACGGTCAGCGAGACCGTGACCACGCCCGCTGTCACAAGAAGCGAGTTCAAGAAGTTTTCGTAAAACGCGTTCTCCACCCAAACCGCTTGATAGTGCTCGGTAGAAAGCCCCAGGATCGGACGCCCCAAAGGCCCCGCAATGGCGTTGAGGCCAGACAAGAGCAGCGGCAGCAACCCGAAAAACACCACCAGAAAGGCCAGCGCATAGCCGATGACGCCTAGGATCCAGCCGAGCCAGACCTGCCCGCCGGGGGCAAACTTAGTGCAGGCGCCCGGCAGCCATTCCAACGCCAGCCGGATGGCCGCATAGAGCACCGCAATGCCTGCCAGAACGTCCAAAAGCGACAGGCCGTTGCCCATCGCACGGGTTTCGGGGCCGAAGATCACATCAAAGGGGTTCGCGGCAAACGCATCCACCGGGGTCTTCACGCTCATCACCGCGATCCAGAAGATCGGGAAGGCCGCGAGCAGGCACCAAAAGGCAAGGAAGGCGTTGGATGCAAGGGTCAGCGATAGGGGCCGTTGTAGGGCTTTGGGCGTGCTCATACCACATCCTCCTGAGGGGTCGCGCGGGGGCGATGTGCGCCTCCGGCGGGAGTATTTTGGGAAAATCGATGCCTGGCCATGCCCATCGCCGACCGTGTCACCGCGTTTAACCTGAGGCGTCTCATCCTCGGTGGTCCTTCCAGGTGCGCCGCAAGAGCGGGATCAGCAAGATCACAATGCCGATCATGGTCAGCATGGCAGAGGCGGACGCCCGGCTGATCGACCGATTGCCGCTGTCATCCGGCGTCAGCAGATCATAGGTCAGCCATTGCAGTGAGATGCGGTGCGCCTGGGACGAGAAGCCGACGATTTCCTCGAACGCGCGGTAGCAGTCCATCAGATGGATGAGCGCGATAAAGACAATCAGCGGCATCAGGTGTGGCACGATCACGTAGCGCAACCGCTCGAACCGCGAGGCCCCATCGATGATCGCACTTTCCAGCGTGTCCTGGTTCACGGT
>JBCBNR010000190.1:0-6307 GCA_039821665.1 Pseudomonadota bacterium | reverse complement strand
ACCCGATCTAGCATTCCATGCTCCAACAGGTATTCCGCCCGCTGAAACCCCTCGGGCAATTTCTCGCGGATGGTCTGCTCGATCACCCTTGGGCCCGCAAAACAGATCAGCGCATTGGGTTCGGCAATTTGGATGTCGCCCAGCATCGCATAACTGGCGGTCACGCCGCCCGTCGTCGGATGGGTCAGCACCACGATATAAGGAAGTTTCGCCTCGCGCAGCATGCGCAAAGCCACTGTGGTGCGGGGCATCTGCATCAGCGACAGGATCCCCTCTTGCATGCGCGCACCACCTGCCGCGGAGAACAGGACAAAGGGCGCGCGCTTTTCCAAGGCCCGTTCCACCCCGGTCACCACGGCGTTGCCCACACCCATCCCCATGGAGCCGCCCATAAAGGCGAAGTCCTGCACCGCGACAACCGTGTGCAGGCGCCCGATGTCCCCTTCCGCCAGCAGCATTGCCTCGGTCTGTTCGGTGCGCTTGCGCGCCTCGCGCATCCGATCCACATACCGTTTCGTGTCGCGGAACGTCAGCGGGTCGGCGGGCGCTTCGGGCACGGGCAAACTGCGATAGACCCCACCGTCAAAGAGCGTACGAAACCGATCCTTGGGGGCGAAATACATGTGATGATCGCAGTTGGGACACACGTTGAGATTGGTGCTCAATTCCCGGTGGAACAGCATGGTCCCGCAGTTTTCGCATTTCTTCCACAGATTGTCCGGCACCTCGCGCCTGGAAAAGAGCGAGTTGATCTTGGGGCGGACGTAGTTCGAGATCCAGTTCATGGGCTGCCTGTGGGTCACGCAAAGCTGGCTCTAGATAGGGCGGGGCCCATCCGAATGCAATCAGCCTCGACGCGCGCGCCAGGCCAGAACCCCAAGATAGGCACCATAGAGCACCACCAGCACCAGAACACTGCTGAGCAGGCTGACGCGCACCGCGTTGGTGTCGTTGAGGTCGAGATCGAGGGTGAACAGTGCAAAGCTCGACAGCGCGCTTGGCAAGCTTAGGAAAAACAGGGCGATCATGTTGTTGGCAAGGTGCATGCCCATCGCCGCCGAAAGATTGCCCGTGCGCGCCGTCACATCGCCGAGGATCAGCCCCATCATCGCCGCCGCTGCTGCGGGCAGCCAAGCATTCGACCCAAAGCTGCCCGGGTCGAAATGCATCGCACCAAACAGCACAGAGGGCAGCACCCACCACATCCAGGCCGAGCGAAAGCGCGCGCTGAGCTGTTGTTGCAAATAGCCGCGAAACACCAGCTCTTCTGCGGCGGTCTGAAACATCAAAAGCACGGTCATCGGCACGAACCACCACAGCAGCGCAATCGGGGCGGCATTGGCCGAGATGGGGGTGGTCAGCGCACTGATCCCCGACAGCACGCCTGCCAGCACCAGCACGACGCCTGCCCCGATCAGGTATTGACCGGCACGAAAGCCGTCAGGCCCGATGACGCTGAGCAGCGTGCGGTTGTGGATCATGCGCACCACCACCCAAACCGCCGGGATCAGCACCCCAAGCGAGGCGAGCAGACCCGCGATCACCGGCCGCGCCAATTGCCCTGTCAGGCTTAGATCTGCGGCCTGCCCGAACAGCATCGCGCTGATCCCGATCCAGGCGGCAAGGCCGACCATGCTGATCTGAAGATAGACCATCACAATGGCCACCAAGCCCAAAAGGGTGCGCCACAGGGCGCTGTAGGGCTCGGCGCAGGACGCAAAAGCCAGGGCGCCCGGCATCCGGGCGTTGGGAAGCAGCTTCATCGGTTTGGTCGCACAGGTCTCAACGTTGTTGGGCCTGTTTGGTGTGAGAAAACGGCAAGGACATGGCGCACCCCCCTGGCGGTGTGTTTTCCCCGCCTTTAGGATAGGGTTGTGTCACGGAGGTGGGTAGTCGTGATGACAGAGGAAGACCACGCCGCTTTGGACGATTTCCTAAGGGCTGTGGACGCAAGCCATTGGCCAGAGGAAATCTGGCGCAATTTCGTGACCTTTGCGCGCAAGCTCGGGGTCAGCTCGGTGAGCTATCATCACTTACCGCCGCCAGGCAATCCGGGCGGTGAAAAGATTCGCATCATCGCGGATGGCCTGCCCCAGGATTGGGTCCGGCGCTATATCCGCGAGCGGCTTTACCTGATTGATCCGGTGGCCAAGGCGTCGGCCCGCGCGCCGCGCCCGTTCTTTTGGGGGGCGTTGCAGGATGACCCCACGCTCGACGCGGCATCCCTCGCTTATTTTGCCGATCGCAAGGCGCAAGGTATCGGCAATGGCCTTGCGATCCAGGTCTACGGGCCCGGTGGGCGCGGTGGCTATATCGGCTTGGGCGTCCCCCAAGGATTGGAGCCGCGGATCGAGGCGATGGTGCGCGAGCTGCAATGGGCGGCACAGGTCGCCCACCAAACCTATTGCGGGATGCTCCAAGCCACCTCGCCCCTGCCGCCCGATCTGTCCGGGCGCGAACGCGATGTGCTGACCTGGCTTGCACGGGGCAAAAGCAACGCGGTGATTGCTGAGATCTTGAGCATCTCGCCCCATACGGTGGATGCTTATGTGCGAAGACTATTTCAAAAGCTGGGCACGAACGATAGGGTCTCGGCAGCGGTGGCAGCCATTGGCATGGGGTTGATCCTGGCCGTGGACTGACCGTTTTGCCACCGGCCCTGCCGCACGCACATCACATGTCCCGCGATCACGCGACATGACGTGCGTGGTCGCCATTGCCAAACCGCTTTGGTACATCCCCGTTCACCGCACGACGCTGTGCGGTTTTTCCAAGACTGCAGCAGGACCCCCCTCACCCTGTTCGGCCGATGATGGCAGCCCACTGTCGTGGCGTCCCCTTCCTTGACAGTGGCTTTGCCGCCGTTTTTTCGGTCGAAGGAAGCCAACAGCTTATTCTGTTGGCTGGCGGATCTTTGGTTTTGTGCCCCCATTTTACATACCAAAGATCCGCCACCTCCCACTGCCTTGTGCTTGAGTGTAGGGCACGCGCGGCATAGACAGGGCGAAATTTGACAGCGCCTGTAGGGAGGGCACGCACCATGGATGCACCACGCTTCAACAAAGACCGTCTGCCCAGTCGCCATGTCACCGAAGGCCCCGAACGCGCGCCGCATCGGTCTTATCTTTACGCTATGGGTCTGAGTGAGGCGGAGATCCACCAGCCCCTGATCGGTGTCGCCACCTGCTGGAACGAGGCCGCCCCGTGCAACATCGCGCTGAACCGGCAGGCGCAATCGGTCAAACTGGGTGTGAAGACCGCGATGGGCACCCCGCGCGAATTCACCACAATCACCGTCACAGACGGCATCGCGATGGGGCATGAAGGCATGCGCTCGTCCCTGGTCAGCCGCGAGGCGATTGCCGATACGGTGGAGCTGACCATGCGCGGCCACTGCTATGACGCCATTGTGGGCCTTGCGGGTTGCGACAAATCCCTGCCGGGCATGATGATGGCCATGGTGCGCCTGAATGTGCCGTCGGTCTTTATCTATGGCGGTTCGATCCTGCCGGGTCGGCTCGATGGCAAGGACGTGACCGTGCAAGACGTGTTCGAGGCCGTGGGCCGCCACCAGGCGGGCGACATGACCACGTGCGAGCTGGAAAAGCTGGAGGCGATCGCCTGCCCCTCGGCCGGTGCTTGCGGCGGCCAGTTCACGGCAAACACAATGGCTTGCGTGTCCTAGGCGATCGGCCTTGCGCTGCCCAACTCTTCAGGAGCACCAGCGCCCTACGAAAGCCGCGACCAGTATGGCGAGGCATCGGGGCGTGCGGTCATGCATCTGCTGGACAAGAACATCCGCGCCCGCGACATCGTCACGCGCAAAAGCCTGGAAAATGCGGCCCGCGTCGTGGCCTGCACAGGCGGGTCCACCAATGCAGGGTTGCACCTGCCTGCGATTGCCCACGAGGCGGGCATCGATTTCTTCTTGGATGATGTGTGCGAAATTTTCCGCGACACGCCCTATTTCGTCGACCTCAAACCCGGCGGCGCCTATGTGGCCAAAGACCTGTACGAGGCAGGCGGCGTGCCCGTCGTGCTCAAAGAACTGCGCAAGGCAGGACTGATCCACGAGGAGTGCATGACCGCCACCGGCAAGACCATGGGCGAAGAGTTGGACCAAGTGACCCGCGAGGCCGATGGCAAAGTGATTTACCCGGTGGAAACACCGATCACCCAAACCGGCGGCGTTGTGGGCCTGAAAGGCAACCTTGCCCCCCAAGGGGCCATTGTGAAGGTGGCAGGCATCGACCCGCAGCATCAGATCTTCACCGGACCTGCCAATGTGTTCGAGTGCGAGGAAGACGCGTTCGAGGCGGTGCAAAAGCGCGCCTACAAGGAAGGCGAGGTCATCGTGATCCGCAACGAAGGCCCCTCGGGGGGGCCAGGCATGCGCGAGATGCTGGCGACCACCGCTGCGATCTCGGGCCAGGGCATGGGCAAGAAAGTGGCGCTGATCACCGATGGCCGGGTCTCGGGCGCGACCCGTGGCTTTTGCGTGGGCCATGTGGGGCCAGAGGCCGCCCATTGCGGCCCCATCGCGCTGCTCAAAGACGGCGACGTGATCACCATCAACGCGATCACCGGCGAGATCTCCGTCGATCTGACGGACGCCGAGTTGGAAGCCCGCAAGGCCGACTGGCCCGGCCCGCGTGAGACCATCTATGCAACGGGCTCGCTGTGGAAATACGCGCAATTGGTGGGCGAGACCTACAAGGGTGCTGTCACCCATCCCGGTGGGTCCAAAGAGAAACATGTTTACGCGGATCTCTAAGGCGCTGTTCTGCACAGCGGCCCTGGCCGCCTGTGCTGCCCAGATCGGTCCCGCGGCTCAGACCCTGAGCCTGCAGGTGGGCGGAAGCGACGTGGTTTTGGCCGCACCGGACGGCTTTTGCTTTGACCCGGTCAGCCTGGACCGCAGCGGGGTCGGCGTGTCGGCCTTGATGGCAGATTGCGCCGTTCTGGGCGTTGGCGAGCCTGAGGGCCGGCCCTTTGGGGCGGTCCTGTCTGCCACAGTCACCCGCGAAGCCCTGCCCGGAAACCTGGCCGAGATGGAGGGTTTCTTGCGCTCCGAGCCCGGGCGACTGGCCCTGGGCGGCGGGGCTGAGGTGGAGGTTCTGGCCAGCACTCAAGCCGATGGGGTGCTCTTTCTCAAACTTCGCCAAGACACAACGCGGGTGCTGCCCACAGCCGCGCAAGAACAGTGGCGTGGGTTCTTCGAGGCATCGGGCCGCATGGTCAGCGTGGCTGTGACCGGCTTTCAAGGGGCTGCACCCTCGGACGATTTGGCCCGTGGGTTGATCGCGGATATGGCCGACCGCACCCGCAGCTTAAGCAGCTAGCCCGCGATGCTTTGGAAGGCTCCCATCCGCCTCGGCGATCCGGTGCCACCTGGCATCCACCCCCCCAGCGACTGCGATCTGGTGCTGGCCCCTGTGCCCCTTGGGCACAGCCTGCGCCTCGCCCCTGCCCCGGATGGTCACGTCCTCGCCCCACGCTTTGCCCTGCACCATGACGGACGCAGCGACCCGAAGGTGGCCCATGATGGGGCACTGATCCTCAGCACAGAAAGCTTCGACGGCACGTACCTGTCGCTGACCCTGACACTGGGCAAAGAGGCGGCCACCAGCCTTGCCCGCCACCACTTGATCCACCTGCACCTCACTGCCCGCCAAAGCGTGCAACGCCCGATTTTTGCCCGGCTGAGCGCGGAAAGCGGGCCCAACACTGACGTCCTGACCGAAGAGCTGCCCGGCGAAGGCCCGGAGCACAGCCAATGCTGGGACCTCTTTCACACAGGCTTTGATGCGCTGCGCCCGGGCAAAATCTGGATCGACGTGATTTTCGCCCCACCCCCCGAGGCACAAATCCAGATCAAGCGTTTGGTCCTGTTGCGCACCCCACGGGGCGGCTTTTGACCCGGCTGACGCCGCGTTGCGCGTGACAGGCACAGCAGATCGCGGCACTCTGCGCCCAGGCCCGAAGGAGCACCGGTTATGTCCCACGCCCAGTATCCCCATCTGTTCACCCCGCTCGATCTTGGCCATGTGACCCTGCCCAACCGGGTGCTCATGGGTTCGATGCACACCGGGCTGGAAGAGGTGGGCGACTGGCAGCGCATGGCCCAGTATTACGGCGAACGGGCCGCGGGCGAGGTCGCGCTGATCGTCACCGGCGGGATGAGCCCCAATCGCGAAGGCGGTGTGCTCCCCGGCGCTGCGGGATTGTTCACCCCAAAAGACATCGAAAACCATCGCATCGTCACCAACCGGGTCCATGGCGGTGGCGGCAAAATCGCGATGCAGAT
>JBCBNR010000189.1:0-6325 GCA_039821665.1 Pseudomonadota bacterium | reverse complement strand
GTGGGGCGTTGGCCGTCAAAATGTGTGTGTGAGGGCAAATCATGAGTTTCCGAGGAAAAATCCTCTGCGGTATCGCAGGGGCGGCCATGTTGGTCGGAAATGCAGCCTATTCCAATACGGTCGACCTGGACTACCAAGGCAACCATGCCTTTGGCAGCCCGTTTTATGCAGAAACGGTGCACCGGACGATCAATGGCGACACCAAACATGTTTGGGCAGGCCTCTTTCGTCTGACCGACGGCATCCGCGACATCCTTGCGTTTTGCATTCAGCCCAATGTCTGGCTGAACGTGAACGAGGATTATTCAACCACAGCCACGGCGGCCTCGGCTGATCAGTTGATGAACATCGACAAGCTGTACACCTCGGCCTTTGACCAGGTGAACAGCAAGGCCACTGCGGCCGGGTTCCAGCTGGCTTTGTGGGAGATCATGGTCGAGACAGGCACGTCGAACGGCTTCGACCTGGGCTCGGGCGACCACACGGTGAACGCATCCCAAGCGGCCTTTAGCGCGGGCAACATGTTCCTCGCGGGTCTCGCCGGGGCCAGCACCGGTGGCTATGACCTGACCACCTATGTGAATTCGGGCCAAAACCTGGTGTCCGGCGACAAGCGAAACGAGCTTCCCGCCATCTCGGCGGTGCCGCTGCCCATGAGCGCCTGGATGCTTTTGGCAGCACTTGCTGGCCTTTTGGGTTTGCGCCGCCGAAAGTTCGCCTGATCCATCAAGCGACCCTTATCATGCCAAAGGACGTGCCCCGGTCGGGCGCGTCCTTTTGTTATGCTCTGGTGCGGGCGGCGGGACTCGAACCCGCACGGCCCAGGGCCTCCAGATTTTAAGTCTGGTATGTCTACCAGTTCCATCACGCCCGCACGCATCCCCGTCATAGTGGGTTGTGCGAGGGGAGGGTAGCCCTGTCATCCGGGTTGAAAGGCGAGCGCCCTGAAAATCCCCTCTGACTGTGACCTGGACACTGTAACGCGAAGACTGTGACCCAGACGCGGGGGGCGCTTGCTAGATCAACCGCTCCACGTCCTCAACCACGGCCCCCAGCCGTGTCTTGTCCGCACTGCGCACCACGATGTTGCAGCCGAATTTGCCGTCTTTCTGGAATGGATAGGACCCAATGGACACATCCGGGTTTGCCTGGGCGATTTGGCCCAAGGCCTCCGCCACGCTGCTTTCGCCCCGTTCGATGCGCACCGCGTGCGACAGAAGGGGTGCGCCCCCCACAAGGCTTGGCGCGACACTCTCGACCATGGCTTGGAAGATTTTCGGCACCCCGGCCAACACGTGGACATTGTCCAGGGTAAATCCAGGCGCACCGCTGACAGGGTTCTCAATCAGGCTTGCCCCCTGCGGGATCCGCGCCATGCGCAGGCGCGCCGGTGTCAGATCCCCATGACCGCCGGGATAATGCGCGGCCATAACCTCCACCGCGTCCTCGCGCACATCAATGGGCACGCCGAAGGCTTGCGCCACGCATTCTGCGGTGATGTCGTCATGGGTGGGGCCGATCCCGCCCGAGGTGAACACCGTGTCAAAGGCCCCGCGCAGGGCGTTCAGCGCGGAAATGATCGCGGCCGCATCGTCCGACACCACACGCACCTCGCGCAGGTCGATGCCAAGCTCGGTCAATCGGGTCGCCAGATGGTTCATATTCGCATCCCGCGTGCGCCCCGATAAGATCTCATCTCCGATCACCACCATGGCGGCTGTGGGGTTTGGCATCTGTCGTCTCCTTTAACATGGGCGCGCCACGCGCTATGGCAGGGCATGAACTTCTCCACGCCCCTGATCCGCGCAACCCTTCAGCGCCGATATAACCGGTTTCTGGCCGACGTCACCCTTGAGGATGGCCAAACCGTAACGGCCCATTGCCCCAACCCCGGTGCGATGCTGGGTTTGAAGGACCCAGGCTTGACCGTTTGGGTGGAGCCGAACGACAACCCCAAACGCAAGCTCAAACATGCATGGCGTTTGGTGGAACTGCCCGGCGGCCATTGGGCAGGCATCGACACCGGCGTGCCCAATCAGGTTGTGGGCGAGGCCCTGCGCGCCCGCGCGATCCCCCAGCTTGCGGCCTATAGCGCTGTCCGAGCGGAGGTGAAGTATGGCGAAAACAGCCGCATCGACTTTCTGCTGACGGGGGAGGGCCTGCCGGATGCCTATGTGGAGGTGAAGAATGTCCATCTGTTGCGCACCGGCACCCTGGCGGAGTTTCCGGACTGCGTGACCACCCGGGGGGCCAAGCATCTGCGTGAGCTTGCCCAAATGGTGGCCCAAGGGCACCGTGCGGTGATGCTGTATCTGGTGCAGCGCACGGATTGCGCTGCGCTGGATTTTGCGCGCGACATTGATCCAGCCTATGGGCAGGCCTTTGATGCGGCCCGCTTGGCTGGGGTCGAGGCTCTGTGTTATGACACGGACATTGAATTGACCGGCGTGCGCTTGCGCCGCGCATTGCCCGTTTGCCCTGCTTGAATTACGACCGCCTGACCCGATATGACAGGGCGAAGCGATAGGAACCCCATGTTGAAAACCCGCCCCCTAAACAAAGATGGCATTCGCATCCACAGCCCTGCGGATTTCGCGGGGATGCATGCAGCGGGCCATTTGGCAGCTCAGATCTTAGACGAGGTTGTGCCCTTGGTGCGCCCCGGCGTCAGCACGGGTGAGATCGATGCCTATGTGACCCAACGGGTGGAGGAGGCCGGCGCCACCTCAGCCACCATAGGCTATCGCGGGTATCAACACGCTACCTGTATCTCGGTGAACCATGTTGTGTGCCATGGCATCCCGTCCGCCAAGACCCTGCGCGAGGGGGATATCCTGAACATCGACGTCACGGTGGTCGTGGATGGATGGTATGGGGATACCAGCCGCATGTATGTGGCGGGCAAGCCCACCCGCAAGGCCGAGCGGTTGATCGATGTGACCCATGAATGCCTGATGCGTGGGATTGCACAGGTCAAACCGGGCAACACCTTCGGCGATATCGGCCATGCGATCCAAACCTTCGCCGAGGGTCAGCGCATGTCCGTGGTGCGTGATTTTTGTGGCCACGGTCTTGGCACGGTCTTTCACTCTGCCCCGAACGTCCTGCACTATGGTCGGCCCGGCACAGGGGCTGTGTTGGAGCCGGGGATGTTTTTCACCATCGAGCCGATGATCAACCTTGGCCGGCCCGAGACAAAAGTGCTGGCCGATGATTGGACCGCGGTGACCAAGGATAAGTCGCTTTCGGCCCAGTTCGAGCATTCGGTGGGCGTGACAGAGGATGGGTGCGAGCTGTTTACGCTGTCGCCCGGCAACCTCTTCCATCCGACGTGGACGCGTTAATCGGGCTCCCTTGATGGCTAAGTGGGCGTGAATGGGCGTCTTTGCCCTGCGTACTTAAGATTGGGTTAACCTTCCTGCGCCACTGACAAGCTATGTCAAGTCAACATGACACTCCTGGGTTGGAAGAGTGTCAACTCCCCGGGCTCGCGCTGGCTGATGCGCAGGACTATCGGGGGGATGACGCAAAACTGATGCGCGAGCACCGCTCGCGCTTGCGCGAGAGGTTTGTGCAATCCGGCCCCAAGGCGATTGCCGATTATGAACTTCTGGAATTGGTGCTGTTTCGGGCCATCCCGCGCCGGGATGTAAAGCCCCTGGCCAAGCGACTGATCAAGGCGTTCGGGGGCTTTTCTCAGATTATCTCGGCCCCACCTGCCCGTTTGCTGGAAATGGATGGGGTGGGCCAGGCGGTGGTCGTGGAATTGAAGGTGGTCGAGGCGGCGGCCCAACGGCTCGCCCAGCGCAACATCCTGGGGCGCGAGGTGATCGACAATTGGGACGCGCTGATGGATTACTGCCACATCGCAATGTCGCATTTGCGGACAGAGGAGTTTCGCATCCTCTTTCTCGACACGCGTAACACGATCATCGCCGATGAGGTGCTCCAACAGGGCACGGTGAACCACGTGCCTGTCTATCCCCGCGAGGTGGCCAAGCGTGCGCTTGAACTGAACGCCAGCGCGTTGATCCTGGTGCACAATCATCCCTCGGGCGATCCGACACCCAGCCGTGCGGACATTACCATGACCGAACAGATCGTCGCGGCCATCGGCGCACTGGGCATCACGTTGCATGATCACGTGATCATCGGTGAAAACGGCGACATCAGTTTTCGCGACTTGGGCCTGCTCTAAGCAGGAGGTTTGAGCGCACATGAAAAAGGGCGCCCAGGGGCGCCCTTTGTAAGGTCTGTCACAGGAGGGGGCGCTTAGCCACGCGCGCCCACCAGATCGCGGCTCCACACTTCGACCCGGCGGTTGATGCGGCGACCATTCAACGTCTCGTTGCAGCCCAGGGGCGACATCTCGCCATAGCCTGCAACGCGGATTTGAGAATCCGCAAGCGCACCCGGAGGTGCCGCGGAGACGAGCGCCTGGCGCACCTGCTCGGCCCGCGCTTGGCTGAGGCTGAGGTTCAAATCTCCCAGGCCGACGCTGTCTGTGAAGCCGATCAAAAGCACCTCTTTGCCGTCAAAGTCGCCCGAGGCCAACATCTCGGCCAGGCGGCGCACGTCGGCTTCGGCCCGGCTGTCGAGACGGGCGGAGCCTTGCTCGAAGCGGAAGGTGATCGTGGATCGATCCGCAGTGATCAAATCGCGCATCATGGCTTGCAACTGGGGATAGGACGTCTCGGCATCCGATGGCAGCACAGCGGACACAAAGCGCAGACCTTGATTGTTGATCGAGATCGACGACACCGCCTGATCAACAAAGCCCGTATCGGCGATGATCCCTTGCGCTTCTTCGGAGCGTAGGAACTCCAAGAACCGGTCGGTCAGCGGCGGCAACGCCTTGTCGGGGCGGTACAGGTACAGACGCCGGGTCAGCGGATACTCTTCGGTTTTGATGGTAAACGCGTTTGCCGGTGTTTGGATGCCGCATACGCCCCGGATCGCCAGAGCTTTGGCGTTCCGCTCGTTCGAGAAGCTTGTAAAGCCGATGCCAAACGGATCGCTCGCCACCGCGTCCGAGACATCCGCATCGCTGTCCAACACCCGGGCGTTGGGCGACATCCGGCTTTGCGCGGGTTGCATCACAAGCTGGTTGAAGACCGACCCGGTGCCGCTGTCATTGGAGCGAACATAAAGGTTGATCTGCGCATCCGGCCCGCCCAACTGTGTCCAGTTGGTGATCCGACCTGAAAACACACGGGCCATATCAGCCTCGGAAATGGCGCGCACTGGGTTGTTGGGCGAGGTCACGACCAACAACCCGTCAAGGGCCAGAATGTTTTCAAAACCCGAGCGAGAGATGTCGCCAAAACCTGCGGAGGCCACCGCCTGCAACTCGGGCGGGCGCGCCGGGCGGGTGGTCAGCGCGAGGCTCGCCTCGTTCGCGGCCAATTGGCGCAAACCGCTGGAAGAGCCGCCTTTGGCCAGGACCACGTCGGCCACTTGGCCCCCATCAGAGTCCGTAAGTGACATCATCGTGGATTGGTTCTCACCCGTGGCCATGATCACATCCGCATCCAGACCGATGGAGAAGCCTTCGATCAATGCGGGCATCAAAGCCGTGGCCAAGGTGCGCGAGCCGGAAATGGTAATCTCGGTCTGCAAAAGTTCGGGCGCGGGGCAAGCCGCCCCTTCACAGGTTACTTGGAAGGCATCGATAATCATCTCGCCGATGCCAGATTTCAGGCGGTATCGTTCGCCGTCGAACTCCATCAACTCGCCCTTCAGCCGGATCGATCCATCCAGGGATTCCAGCGTGACGTCCTGGGCCAATGCGGGGGCGGCGACCAGGGATAGGGCTGTGAGGGTTGCCGTAGTTTTAAGGGCGCTCAAGAATTTCATGGGTGGGGTCCTTGTAAAAGCCTGACGGGGACAAGCAATCGGCGCTTTACCTGTTGTTATCTTCTGCTCACACGGATGTCGCGCAGCGCATCGCGCAGCACGACAGACGTTGGGTTGTTGCACTCCGCCAGGCGGACCTGAAAGTCACGCTCTAGCGAGATTTGGGCGTCTTCTGTGCGCAGGCTGCTGACAATCACGTCAGAGCCGCAGGCGCTGCCCGGGTCTGCGACCTCTAGGGTCAATTCGATCAAACCGTTCTTGTTTCGGTTGCTGCGGGGCAGGGTGTAGACCTCGGCGCGCACGGCGCGCTCGCCCTCACCTGTGCCCAGAATGGTCATATAACCCCCGCCCGAGCGACGGGCGGTGCGGAAGCTGCCTGCATTCTCTTGCCAGATCTCGCCGGTGCTACCGACAGAGGCCCCATATTCGCGGGCGCGCATTCTTCACCGTGCCCGCCTTCTTCGAGCAG
>JBCBNR010000188.1:0-6330 GCA_039821665.1 Pseudomonadota bacterium | reverse complement strand
GGACCACGCCAGCAGGGATTGCGCGGGCGTTTACGCCCTCCAGCAGCGTAATGCGCGGCTCGTTCTGAAGGGATGGTGCCAACTGCCCGTGGCCCACATCGAGCGCATAGACATGTGTCGCCCCGCGCGCCAGCAGCACCTGGGTAAACCCGCCAGTGGAGGCCCCCAGATCCAGCGCTGTGGCCCCTTTGGGCGACAGATCAAAGTGATCAAGCGCATGGACCAGTTTGAGGGCAGCACGCGATACCCACGGCATAGGCGCCCCAATCAAACCAACGCGATCATTCGCCCCCACAGGGGCGGACGCTTTGCGCATCTGCGCGCCGTTGAGGGCAACCAGGCCGTCCGCGATCATCGCCTGGGCGCGGCTGCGGCTTTGCGCCAGGCCACGGGCAACCAGGGCTTGGTCCAGCCGCATCAGCGCCACCCCTCCAGATAGGCATCCATCTCGGCTTGGGAGCGCAGATGCACCCTTTGCGCCGCCGACGGCTCCGCCGCGAACAGCGCGGCCGCTTTGCGCCGCCAGGTCTGCCGCGTGCGCCAGATATAGATGATGAACTCCAGGCTGATCCGTTCTGGGCAATCGGGTGCCATGTCGGGCCGGGTGCGCCCATAGCTGCCTGCGATCCGGCGGGCAAGCCGCCAATAGCGTTGCCACACCGGCAGGTCCAACCAGATGATCAAATCGGCCCGCGCAACCCGTCCGGGCCAGGTGGAGGTGTTGTTGCCCTCAAAGATCCATTGCTCACGCGCCTGTGCCTCCTCGACCATGGCGATGGCCTGGGCGCGAGGACGCTCGGTCCAGCCGGGCATCCAATAGATCTGGTCGATATGCACCACCGGCAGGCCGGTGCGTGCGCCAAGGGCCCGGGCAAAGGTGGATTTGCCCGCCGCCGGCTGGCCGATCACCATGATCCGGTTCATTCTGCAGCGACGTCCAGAAAGCCCCCCGACTGGCGCGCCCAAAAGCCTGCATACCGCCCATTGCGCGCAAGCAATTGCGCATGAGAGCCCTGTTCCACGATCCGCCCCGCCTCCATCACAACGATACGGTCCATCTGGGCGATGGTGCTCAGCCGGTGGGCGATGGCGAGCACGGTCTTGCCGCGCATCACATCCTCAAGTGCTGCTTGGATCTCTGCCTCGACCTCGGAGTCGAGGGCGGATGTCGCCTCGTCCAGCACCAGGATTGGCGCGTCCTTCAGGATCACTCGGGCCAACGCGATGCGTTGGCGCTGGCCGCCCGACAGCTTAACCCCCCGCTCCCCCAGATGGGCATCATAGCCTTTGCGCCTGCGCAGATCCTCCAGATCCTCGATAAACGTATGGGCCGAGGCGCGGCGTGCCGCATCCTCCACCCGGCGTTGGGTGGCCTCGGGCGTGCCATACCGGATGTTGTCGCGGGCAGAGCGGTTGAACATCGCCGTTTCCTGGCGAACCATGCCGATTTGACTGCGCAAAGCGTCCTGGCTGAGGGTGCGGATGTCGCGCCCATCGAGCGTGATGCGCCCGCCTTCGACCTCGTAAAGCCGCAACAGCAGCGAGACGACAGTGGTTTTCCCAGCGCCCGACTGGCCCACCAGGGCCACCTTCTCGCCCGGTTGAATGTTCAGCGTGAAATCATCAAGGGCGGCTTGCGGGCGACCATAGCCAAATGTGATCCCCTCAAAGCTAAGCCCGCCCTGTGTGCGGCCCGGATCCACCGCATCGGAGGCATCCACAATCTGGTGCGGCGGTGTGAGGGTGCGGATACCATCCTCGATCTCGCCAATGTTGGAAAAGATGCCAAGCGCTGTGAAGCTGACCCAACCGGACATTTGTGCAAGCCGCGTGGAGATCAGACCCGCAAGTGCGATGTCGCCTGCGGTCGCGGCCCCCGTGCTCCACAACCAAAGGGTCAGGCCGATCAGACCAGCGGGCAACAACCCTGCGAGGGTAAAGAGGGTCAGGCGGAACATCACCACCAGTTCGCCAAAGGCGATGCTGGTTTCGCGCTGGTCCCGCAGCGCACGTTCGGTCGCACGATCTTCGAACGCCCCGTGCGAGAACAGTTTGACGGTCGCGATGTTGGTCACCGTGTCCACGATCTGCCCGGTGACCACGGCCCGCGCCGCCGCCCGGTCCTTGGACCGCAGGCGTATGCGTGGCAGGAAATATCGGATCAACAGCACATACCCGATGGTCCAGATCACCAGCAGGATTGTCAGGCGCGCATCCACCGCCGCAAGCAGCACGAACGCGCCCGCGACGGACGCAATCGCAAAGCCTGCAACGTTGCACACTTCTGAGACCACATCAGCCAGCGCCCGAGCCGTCTGCTGCGCTTTTTGTGCGATCCGACCTGCGAAATCATCGTCGAAATAGCTCAGCGATTGGCCGATCACATGGCGGTTCAGCCGTGCCAACACCTGGGGGTAGATGTTGGGCATCAACATAAGCGAGTTAAAGCCCGCGTTGGTGGCCATCATCACCGGACGCAGCAGCACAAAGAAAAGCCCCATCAGCGCCAGTGCCCACCAATATTCCGCCAAAAAGCCGGGGCCGGTGGCCTGTGCAGTATCGATCGTCCAGCCCACCAAAAAGGCTGCCGCCACCTCGGACAGGCCCACAGCGATGGACATCCCAAGTGTGAGGGCGATCTGCAGATAGGACCCGGCAAGCGACCAGCGCAGGAAGGGCACCATGCGCTTGGGCGGGGGGCCGTCGGCGGGGGTAAACGCCTCGATCTGGTCGGCAAACCATCGAAACAGCCGCTTGAGGGGTGATTGGATCATGGTGTGGTACCTAGTGCGCTCTCACTCCGCCGCAACATCGAGAAACCCGCCCGATTGGCGTGCCCAAAAGCCTGCGTAAAGGCCCTTGGCCGCGATCAGATCGTCATGGGTGCCGTCCTCGACGATGCGCCCGGCCTCCATCACGATGATGCGGTCCATCTGGGCGATGGTGCTCAGCCGGTGGGCGATGGCGATCACGGTTTTCCCCTCCATCACCGCATACATCGTCTTCAAGATTGCGGCTTCGACTTCGGAATCGAGCGCAGAGGTCGCCTCGTCCAACACCAAAATCGGCGCGTCTTTCAGGATCACCCGGGCCAGTGCGATGCGCTGGCGCTGCCCACCCGACAGCTTCACCCCCCGCTCGCCCACATGGGCGTTCAGCCCGGTGCGCCCTTGCGGGTCGGCAAGATCGGGGATGAAGGACATGGCTTCCGCTCGCTCAGCCGCGCGGATTACTTCCGCCTCGCCCGCATCGGGGCGGCCGTAAAGGATGTTGGCCCGGATCGAGCGGTGCAACAGCGCGTTGTCTTGGGTGACAACGCCGATTTGGGCGCGCAGGCTGTCTTGGGTCACAGCCGCCACGTCCTGCCCGTCGATCATCACCCGCCCGCTTTCCGCGTCGCGCAAGCGCAGCATTAGGTTTACCAGGCTGGATTTTCCCGCCCCCGAACGGCCCACGAGACCCACCTTCTGACCGGCCGGGATCACCAGATCCACCCCGTCGAGACCGCCATGCGTCCGGCCATAATGGTGGCGCAGGCCCTCAAAGGCAATGTCCGCGCTCTCCACCTTCAGCGCAGGCGCGCCCCGCGCATCCACCACACCATGGGGCACAGCGATGGAGCGAAGCCCCTCGCGGATCACGCCGAAATGCTCGAACAGGCGGATGGTCACCCACATGATCCAGCCCGACATCCCGTTCAGCCGGATGGTCAGGGCCGAGGCGGCCGCCACCTCGCCAACGCTGACCAGACCCTGGGTCCACAGCCCCACGGCCACACCCACCACGCCCACGATCAACAGGCCATTGAGCACGTTTTGGCCCACCGCAAGTTCGGTCATCAGCCGTAAAAACCGCAACATGCGCAGGCGCAGGCGGCGCATGGCCGACAGGACATACCCTTCCTCGCGCGTGGCACTGGCAAACAGCTTCACCGTCTCGATATTGGCATAGGCATCCACCACCCGCCCGGTGACCAGCGAGCGGCCGTCCGACCACTTCTCCGACGCATGGGCAACACGCACCGCGATATAGCGAGTGTAAAGGATATAGGCCCCCACCCAGACCACCATGGGCACGGCCAGGGCCGGATGCATGGTGCTTAGCGCCAGTGTTGCGCCCACCACATACACCAGCGAGTACCACAGCCCCTCGATCATCATATAAATGCTGTCTTCCACCGCCGGGCCCTGTTGCATCACCCGGTTCGACAACCGTCCGGCAAAGTCGTTTTGAAAGAACGACACGGACTGGCCCAGCATGTGTTTGTGCGCGCGCCAGCGCGTCTGTTCTTGCAGCGTTCCCACCAAAACCTGTTCCAAGAACAGCCGGTTCAACCCGATCAGGGCGGGGCGCAGGGCCACGACAAAAACAACTATGCCGATGATTTCCAGGCTATGGTTGGCCCAAAACTCCGCCGGCGTGCTTGCCCCCATCAGGTCGATCAGGCGGCCTGAGTAAAAGATGATCGCCGCTTCCATCAGACTGACCAGCAGGGTTGTGCCCATGATCCAAGGCAGCCAGGGCTTTATCGGCCCCAGAAGCGAGCGGTAATAGGCCCAAAGATCCTTGGGCGGGGTTTTCGCCTCGAAGGGTTGAAACGGATCAACGAGATTTTCAAAGACGCGGAACACCGGTCTGTCCTTTCCTATCACGCGCGGGGGCGGTGCCGATTACGCGGCCGTCACACCTAAAAATCCACCGGACTGTCGGTGCCAGAACCCGGCATACAGCCCGTTTTGCACCAGCAATTCGGCGTGGCTGCCATCCTCGACAATGCGTCCATCGTCGAGCACGAGGATCCGGTCGAGATGCGCAATCGTGCTTAGCCGGTGGGCAATGGCGATCACGGTCTTGCCCTTCATCACGCCGTAAAGCGTTTCTTGAATCGCCGCCTCCACCTCGGAATCCAGTGCGGACGTGGCCTCATCCAGCACCAGAATGGGTGCGTTTTTCAGGATCACGCGGGCCAATGCGATACGCTGACGCTGCCCGCCTGACAGTTTCACCCCCCGCTCGCCCACTTCGGCCAGATAGCCTTTGTTGCCCTTTGGGTCCTGCAAACCTTGGATAAAGTCGTGGGCCTCGGCCTGACGCGCGGCGGCCTCCACCTCCGCCTCGGTTGCCTCGGGCCTGCCATACCGAATGTTGTCGATGACCGAGCGGTGCAATAGGGCGGTGTCCTGTGTGACCATCCCGATCTGGCTGCGCAGGCTGTCTTGGGTGACCGTCGCGATGTTTTGCCCATCGATGCGCAGCTCGCCCGTCTCGGGGTCGAAAAAGCGCAAAATCAGGTTCACCAGGGTCGATTTACCCGCCCCCGAGCGGCCCACCAGACCCACCTTCTCGCCCGGGGCGATGGTCAGGCTCAGATGCTCCAATCCGCCCTGCTGACGGCCGTATTGATGAGAGACATCCAGCAGCTCGATCCGCCCTTCGCTTAAGCTAAGCGGTTTTGCGTCCGGCGCGTCCGTCAGGGTCAGCGGTTGCGACACCGTCTCCATCCCTTCCTTGATCACGCCCAGATTTGTGAACAGCGACGAGAGCGCCCACATGATCCAGCCGGTCATGGCCGACAGTCGCAGGACGAGCGCTGATGCCGCTGCGATGGTCCCGATCGTCGCGCTGCCGCCCTGCCACAGCGCAATGGCATAGCCGATCACACCGACCACCAGTACGCTGTTGAGCGTGGTCAGCCCCAGGTCCATCCGGGTGATGATGCGCATTTGCGCAGCAAAGGTCTGGCGGCCATGCTCGATGGCCTCCTTGGCATAGGCCAGCTCGCCATTGGTGTGCGCAAACAGCTTGACCGACTGAATGTTGGAATAGCTGTCAACGATCCGCCCCGTGATGGCCGAGCGGGCATCTGAGAAGGCCTGGCTTGCCTTGCCCACACGCGGAATGGTCCAAACGATCAGCCAGATATAGGCCGCCGCCCAAACCAGCAGCAAACCGGCCAGGCGCAGATCCGTATCGCCCAGAAGGATCATCGCGCCCACCATATAGATCAGCGCGTAGACCAGCGCATCGAAGGTCTGGAACGCAGCCTCGCCCGTGGCGGGGGCCGTCTGCATCACCCGATTGGCGATCCGACCGGCAAAATCGTTTTGAAACCACCCCACCGATTGGCGCAGCACGTGGCTGTGGGTCCGCCAGCGCACCAATGTGCCCACATTGGGCATCAGCGCTTGGTTCAGAAAGCCCGCGTCGACAACTTGGATCAACGGGCGCACCACCAGCAAAAACAGGGCCACCAAGATCAGCTCGGTCCCATGCAACTGCCAAAACGCCTCGGGGCCGGCCGTGCTCAGCACATCGACCAGACGACCGGCA
>JBCBNR010000187.1:0-6334 GCA_039821665.1 Pseudomonadota bacterium | reverse complement strand
TGGTGCCAACACCGGATTGGCTGACTAGCTTTACGCAAACCTTGGCATTTGGGTTGATCTGCTTGAGGTCATAGATCAACTGGGCAAGATCTTCGATGGAATAGATGTCATGGTGCGGCGGGGGCGAGATCAACGTCACCCCAGGTGTCGAATGGCGCAGACGCGCGATCAGTTCCGTGACCTTGATGCCCGGCAGTTGCCCACCCTCACCGGGCTTGGCCCCTTGGGCGACCTTGATCTCCAACTCTTCACACTGGTTGAGATATTCCGCCGTCACTCCAAACCGGCCAGAGGCGACCTGTTTGATCTTGGCGGACGGGTTGTCGCCATTGGGTTCGGGCGTGAAGTGGGCTGGATCCTCGCCCCCTTCGCCGCTGTCGGATTTCGCACCGATCCGGTTCATGGCGATATTCAGCGTCTTGTGCGCCTCGGGGCTGAGCGCGCCAAGGCTCATGCCGGGGGTGACAAAGCGTTTGCGGATCGAGGTGATGCTTTCCACCTCCTCGATCGGGATCGGCGCGCGCTTGGTCTTAAAGCCCAAGAGATCCCGCAAATGGATCGGCGGCTGGCTTTGCATCATCTTGGAATATTGCTTCCACAGATCATAGCTGGCCCGATCACAGGCCGATTGCAGCACATGCATGACCTGCGCACCCCAGGCATGGGTCTCGCCCGAGCGGCGCAGCTTGTAGATCCCGCCTATGGGTAGGATGTTTGCGGGCTGGCGCCATCCGCGCCCGTGCACGGCCTCCACCTGCGCTTGCAGGCCGGACACACCAATGCCCGAGATACGGCTGAGCATGCCGGGGAAGTATTCTGCGACCAGCGCGCGGCTTAGACCCACAGCCTCGAAATTTAGACCACCCCGATAGGACGAGATGACGGAGATGCCCATCTTGGACATGATCTTCAAAAGACCCTGGTTCACCGCCTCGCGATAAGCCGCCACGGCCTCGGTCAGGGATTTGTCCAGCAACCCGCGTGCGATGCGATCTGCAAGGCTGTCTTGCGCGAGATACGCGTTCACGGTGGTGGCCCCTGCGCCGATCAGCACGGCAAAGTAGTGGGGGTCCATACATTCACCAGAGCGCACGTTGAGCGAGCAGAAGGTGCGCAACCCCTCGCGCGTCAGCCAAGAGTGCACGGCTGAGGTGGCGAGGATCATCGGTATGGGCACTCGATCAGCGCCCTGCATGTGATCGGTCAGCACGATGTGCTGCGCCCCTGCCCGCACCGCCTGCTCGGCCTCTTCGCGGATCCGCTCTAATGCGTCGGACAGCAAGCCCGGTTTGCCGCCATCGGGAAAGGTGCAGTCGATGGTGGTCGACGCTTTGCCGAAGATCTTCTCCAACTGGTCGAACTGGCCGTTTGAGACGAAAGGGCTGTCGAGCGTGTAGATCTCGGTCTGGCTGTTATCCTCGTCCAGCACGTTTTTGAGGTTTCCGAACCGGGTTTTCAGCGACATCACCCGATGCTCGCGCAAGCTGTCGATGGGCGGGTTGGTCACCTGGCTGAAATTCTGGCGGAAGTAGTGGCTAAGCGGGCGGTACTTCTCGGACAAGACCGCCGAGGGGGTGTCATCCCCCATAGACCCGATCGCCTCTTTCGCGTCTTCGGCCATGGGCATCAGGATCATTTCCAGGTCTTCCATGGAATACCCAGCGGCCACCTGGCGCTTGCGCAATTCCTCGCCCTCGCTCATCACCGGCTCGGTGTTGGAGGCGGTCGCGTCCTCCAAATTGGTGATCGAACCGACCCAGGACCCAAACGGCTTGGCCGCGGCCAGCGCGTCTTTCAGCTCCGCATCATGCAGCAGCTTTTGCTCGACCATATCCACGGCGAGCATTTGCCCCGGGCCCAGCGCCCCTTTTTCGACCACATTCATTTCGTCCACCGGCACCATGCCCGTCTCCGAGCCTGCGATGACCAAGCCGTCACCGGTCACAACATAGCGCATAGGCCGCAGGCCGTTGCGATCGAGACCGGCACAGACCCAACGCCCATCGGTCATGGCAAGGGCCGCGGGGCCATCCCAAGGTTCCATGACCGCATTGGAATAATTGTACATATCCACCCAAGGCTGGGGCATTTTGGTGGCTGTTTTCGACCACGCCTCTGGCACCAGCATGATCTTGGCCATGGGCGCGTTGCGGCCTGCGCGCACCATTACCTCGAACACCGAGTCCAAGGCAGCGGAATCGGACGAGCCTGCGGCCACGATGGGTTTGATGTCTTCCTGGTGCTCGCCAAACGCATCCGAGGCCATGCGGATCTCGTGGCTTTTCATCCAGTTCAGATTGCCCTTCAGTGTGTTGATCTCGCCATTATGCGCGAGCATCCGGAACGGCTGCGCCAACCACCATTCCGGGAAGGTGTTGGTAGAATAACGCTGGTGATAGATCGCAAACGCGCTTTCAAACAGCGGGTCCATCAAATCCGGGTAGAACACCGCCACCTGCTCGGCTAGCATCATACCTTTGTAGATGATCGACCGACAGCTAAGCGAGCAGACATAGAGGTCCTTCATCGTGCTCGCCGCTTTTTCAATGCGGCGGCGAATGACGTAAAGTTCGCGCTCGAATGTCTCTTCGTCCACACCTTTGGTGTTGCCTAGAATGATCTGCTCGATCTCAGGACGCGTGGTGTTTGCCTTTTCTCCCAAAACCGAGATGTCGACCGGCACCGAGCGCCATCCATAGATCCGGTAGCCCATGCGCAAGACTTCCGTCTCGACGATGGTCCGACAGGCCTCTTGCGCGCCGAAATCCGTGCGTGGCAGGAACACTTGGCCCACTGCGATCAGACTGTCATCAGGCTCGTGCCCGGTGCGCCGGATTTGATCGTGAAAGAAGGTGACAGGGATCTGCACATGTATGCCCGCACCATCGCCGGTTTTGCCATCCGCATCCACAGCACCCCGGTGCCACACGGCTTTGAGCGCCGTGATGCCCGCCTCCACCACCTGGCGACGCGGTTGACCGTCGATGGCAACCACCAGACCAACCCCGCAGGAGGCATGCTCCATCTCCTCGCGGTACAGCCCCTCGGCCTGCAAACGCGCACGGTTTTCCTCAAACTTGGCGGCCCAACTGGCGTCATGCTTGGTCATGGGGATACTCCTTCGAAGCGTCTTGGGACGATCCGGCCTCGCCCGCGCCTTGGGACGTCGGATTGCGATAGAGGGGGATCATAAAACTGATATTGGCGGCCAGAAAAGTCAGGGACCCCGCAAAGGCCAAGCCATCACCAGCGCGCCACGAGGACGCGCAGAAAAACAGGGCGCAGATCACAAACAGCCACCAGCCCGCCATAACGAAGGCGCGGTCGGACAAGCGGGTGGTCTTGGACAAACGGGACGACATGGATGGACCTCAGACCCGACCCAAAGCAGGGGCGGGCGCTGTGGGCGCGGATCTTTGCACAGATCTGTGTCGCAGTCGGTCCATCTTGGCCTAGCCCTCAAACTGGACAAGGGCTGTGAAGTCCATCGACAGCTCTTGCGTGTCGCGACCCACGCCGGTGAAGTCACCGGTGGTGCGGAACTTGAACCCAAGCTCGACCTGGCCATCGGTTCGATAGGTGACCTTGGGCACCGTCAACCGGCGCGAGGGCACGCCGCCCTGAAGGTTCACCTCCACGTCCAATTCGGGCGAGAACACGCGCCACTCTCCGCTTGAGAAGAGAGCCGTTTGCGAATCCTGGCACAAAATCGCTGAGAAGCTGAAATCGACGGCGACCTGACGCGGGCCGGATTGAAACTGGATTTTGTTGACCGGGGCCTCTGGCTGCTCAATCGGGGCCGAGGGTTGAACCTCAGGCTCGGCCGCTGCCGCGCCATCGGCTGTGGCCTCGCCGTCGGCAGCCTCGCCTTCAGCGGCCTCGCCTTCGGCTGTTTCACCTGCCTCAGGCTCCGGCTCCGGCTCGGGCTGTTGAAGGGTGGAAAACCCAAAGCCGGTGGAGTCAGACACAAAGCCACCCCTGCGCACGCGCACGGTGGGCTTTTGCTCAGGCTCCGGCTGGGCGGCTTGCTGGGTTTGCGGCTGATCGATGGGGATGACCAGAATGCTGCCGTTCGCATCGGGCACCAAGTTCGACGCCCCCGTCGGGGTATCAGGGATGATGGTGGCTTGCGAGGGCAGAGCGCGCGGCGCAGGCCGTACGGTCTGGGAGGATGAAGGCTCGGGCGCGGCTGGGCCTGCTGCCTCAGCAGTTGCCTGCGGCGCCGGCTCGGTTGGCACTTGGGCGACGGGCAAGGTTTGCGCAGGGGCGGCGGCACCCGCCTCGGGCGCGTCCGGGTCCACCAGTGATGCGGTCAAACCTGCCACGGACATTTGCACGACAGAGGCAAAGCCTTCGCCCGCTGGACAGGTCTCGTGCCCACCAAGCGAGAAGATCACGCCCCGCACCTCTTGTTGGGCCAGGCCGGGCGTGGTGAGCGCGGTTGACAGGGCGGCGGCCGCCAAAAGCGGGATACGGGCGCTCATTGGGCTGCCACTTTCGATGCGGCCATATCATCAAGCCGGGCCGCGATGCTGTCTGCGGCTTCCCGCCCGTCGCGGATCGCCCAAACGACCAGGCTGGCCCCACGCACAATGTCGCCCGCGGCGTAGACGCCGTCGAGATTGGTTTCCTTGGTGCGGAAATCGGCCTTGATCGTGCCCCAGCGGGTCACTTCCAATTCCGGCTGGTCCCAGAGGGTCGGTAGATCCTCAGGCTCGAACCCCAGGGCCTTTATCACCAAATCCGCATCTTCGGTGTATTCGGCGCCCGGAATTTCCTCGGGGCTTTGACGCCCGGTGGCATCAGGTGCGCCCAGGCGCATCCGGGCGACCCGCACGCCGGTGACGGCGCTCTCATCCCCGGTGAATCCTTTGGGGGCGGTCAGCCACACGAACTCCACCCCTTCTTCCTCGGCGTTTTGCACCTCGCGTTGCGAGCCGGGCATGTTCGCCCGATCCCGCCGATAAAGGCATTTGACCGAGCTTGCCCCCTGCCGAATGGCGGTGCGCACGCAATCCATCGCCGTGTCGCCCCCGCCGATCACAACCACGCGCTTGCCCTGGGCGTTCAAGGCGCCGCTGTCGAACGCCTCGACCGTGTCGCCAAAACTCTTGCGGTTGGAGGCGGTCAGGTAATCCAAGGCTTTGACGATGTTGCCGTTGCCCGCACCGGGCCCACCCAGGTCTCGTGATTTATAGACCCCGGTTGCGATCAACAGCGCATCGTGTTTCGCGCGCAGTTCCGCAAAGCTGATATCCTTGCCCACATCGCAATTGGTTACAACCTCGACGCCCGCTTGGGTTAACTGCTCGGTCCTGCGCGAGACCACGTCTTTTTCCAGCTTGAAGCCGGGAATGCCATAGACAAGCAAGCCGCCTGCGCGGTCGTAGCGGTCGTAGACGGTCACTTTGAAGCCGCGCCTGCGCAGGGCGTCCGCCGCGGCCATGCCACCGGGGCCTGCACCGATAATGCCAACACTCTCGGCCCGCTCGTGCGGGACAGGGATCGGCTTTACCCAGCCTTTTTCCCAGGCGGTGTCGGTCACGTATTTCTCGACCGAGCCGATGGTCACGGTACCATGGCCGGATTGTTCAATCACGCAGTTGCCTTCGCACAAGCGGTCTTGGGGGCAGATGCGGCCACAGATCTCGGGGAAGGTGTTGGTCGCTTGACTGACCTCATAGGCCTCTTCCAACCGACCTTCGGCCGTGAGACGCAGCCAATCGGGGATGTTGTTGTGCAACGGGCAGTGGGTCTGGCAATAGGGCACGCCGCATTGGGAACAGCGCGAGGCTTGCTCCGCCGCTTTTTCTGCTGCGTATTGCTGATAGATCTCGTCAAAATCCTCGCGGCGATCTTCAGCCGTGCGCTTGGTCGGCATATCGCGCCCGACCTCGACAAATTTCAGCATCTGTTGGCTCATGACATCCTCTCCCAGACCGGGTGGCCTGCGCGTAACGCAAAATGACGGCTTTTGGAAGGGGTGATGTGGACAAAAGGACAATGGTGCTGACCTTAATTCCACGACCCTATCGCCGCATCTGCACTTACAGCCGCTCCCCCGACTATTTTAGGTCCGTTTTCGTACCTATTTAACAGTTCTTTAAGATTTCGAGATCGCTACTGTGCGTCGGAGTCGAATCAACCCCGAGCCGCTACACAAGATGCCCCTTTATTACCTGCTGATCCTGGCGCTGGTCCAGGGCATCACCGAGTTTTTGCCTATCTCATCTTCCGGCCACTTGATCTTGATGCCCGGGGTGATGGGCGAGGCGGATCAAGGCGTGGGCGTGGACGTGGCGGTCGATGCCCTGTGCGAGATGAAGCAGAGGAC
>JBCBNR010000186.1:0-6352 GCA_039821665.1 Pseudomonadota bacterium | reverse complement strand
CCCGCGCAGTGCAGCTCGGCCCCCTGGGGGCCCAGTTTGCGTTGGATATAGTGGCCGGTGGCCATGCAATCGGCGGACAGGTCCTTGGCGGTATCCAACAGATCGCGAAATTTCACCCGCTCGTTGCAGCGGATGCAGGGCACGGGGGTTGCGCCCGCCAGATAGGCATCGGCAAATTCATCGATCACGGCTGCGCGAAAGGTGTTTTCATAGTCCAGCACATAATGGGGAAACCCCATCTCATCCGCGACCCGGCGCGCGTCATGGATGTCGCGCCCTGCGCAGCACGCGCCTTTCTTGGCCAGGGCCGCCCCGTGATCGTAGAGTTGCAGGGTGATGCCGACCACATCATACCCCTCGCGCGCAAGCGAGGCCGCCACGACCGAGCTGTCCACCCCGCCCGACATGGCCACCAAAACCCGGGTGTCTGCGGGGTCCTTGGCAAAGCCAAGACTGTTGAGGCCCGTCAGGGGCGTGTGCAAGGTCATATCTTTTGTCCGAAAAGTCCTGCGCAATATAGGAAAATCAGAAGCACTCTCAAGCCCCGCCTTCATACCCGTTTAAGGGATCGCCCTTACGCCTGCTGCCTGGGTGAAGTGAGGGAAGCTTATGTATATCAGACGGGAAAAGGGCCCGGTCTTTGTGACCATGCCCAATGGAACCAAACTGTCACGCTCGGACCTGCCGCCGCGCAGCACCAAACGGTGGGTGGCCCGGCGAAAGGCCGCCGTGGTTAACGCGGTGGAGGCGGGGCTGATCTCGCCCGAGGAAGCGTGCGAGATGTATGATCTGAGCGCGGAAGAGCTGGAAAGCTGGCAAAATGCGCTGAAAACCCACGGGGCAGGGGCGCTGCGCGCAACCTCGTTGCAGAAATACAGACAATTTTAAGGGGAGTAGCTCATTCAGGGGTTGAGTAAGGTTCCGTTAACTTGTCAACTATAATTGATATTGAAGGAGCCGTTTCAGTTGACACCATAGAGGAGGAACGCATGCGCGTTCTGCTCGTAGAAGACGACCCGACGACATCCAAGAGCATCGAAATGATGCTGGCGAATGCCAATCTGAATGTCTACGCCACCGATTTGGGCGAAGAGGGCATAGATCTTGCGAAGCTCTATGATTACGATTTGATGCTCTTGGACATCAACCTGCCCGACATGAGCGGATATGAGGTGTTGCGGCAATTGCGCATGTCCAAGGTCGACACACCCATTTTGATCCTCTCGGGCCTCGACGATACCGAAAACAAGATCCGAGGGTTCGGTTTTGGGGCGGATGATTACCTGACCAAACCTTTCAACCGCGATGAGTTAGTCGCGCGCATCCATGCGATTGTGCGCAGGTCCAAGGGGCACGCCCAGTCGATCATCACCACCGGGCGCTACAAGGTGAACCTTGACACGAAAACGGTCGATGTAGAGGGGCGCGCCGTGCATCTGACCGGCAAGGAATATCAGATGCTCGAGCTTTTGAGCCTGCGCAAGGGCACGACATTGACCAAAGAGATGTTCCTCAATCACCTGTATGGCGGGATGGACGAGCCGGAGCTAAAGATCATCGATGTGTTTATCTGCAAGTTGCGCAAGAAACTGACTGAGGCGACGGGCGAGGACAGCTGTATCGAGACAGTCTGGGGACGCGGCTATGTTCTTCGAGAGCCGACCGGCAGCGAACCCTCAGCCATGGCAGTATAGGCCTGATCGGCGCGCAGGCTGTTGGTTTCAGGGGTCGTAGATAGGGGACTGGACGGCGTGTCAGCCGAGTGATCCGTTGGAAAACGCTCGTCTAGCTAGGTGAAAACGCTGCCCTGTGGCTAAGCAAGCCTGTGGCAGAGTGGCCTGCCAGAAAACGGCCTGCAGAAACTGCCCACTGGCTCTTGGCCAAATGACGCTCTGCCCACTGACACTCTACCCACTGAAAGTCGGCCTATCGACGACCTGCCCACTGACGACCTGTCCACTGGCGATTGGCCCAATGACGGCCGGTCCACTGGCGACCTACCCACCGGCGACATACCGACTGACGCTCTGCCCACTGGCGACCTGACGACTGACAAGGGGCCCATGGACGAGCGCTCCGGCGAAAAGCGGACTGGCGTCAACCCTCTCAGCTACTTCCACACAAGATACGGCTGATCCGGTGGCAACCGGTCCAGGGACAATTGCCCCGGCGACAACCGTCTCAGGGACAATCGTTCTGCCTGTAACTGTTCCAGTGACAGCTGAACCTCAGACACAGGGTTTTGTGGCAACCAGCTCAAAAATGGTGCGGCAGGGGGGGGCGAGACTTAGAGGCCGTTGCTCTTGCGCGCGCCGTCCTGATTTTGGACGGGGATGTGGTCTGCCAGTGGTCCGGGTTACACGTCTCTCAACTGCAAAGTTGCAAGGTACCGGGCTTGTGACGTGCCGTTTCGGTGGAGACAATCGGGGGCATCCCGGTGCGGTTGCTTGGCTTTGGGAACAGATGCCGATCACCGCCCCCCTCTTTGTGCTTGACGGGGACAAAGCCAAGTCAGCTCACATTATTCTCTCCCTCAACACACAGCTTTTGAATGGTTTGACAGGCTGGATGGGCATGTTGAAGGACGTTGTTGGCTCAACGCGGGCGGCACTCTCCTCAGGACGCCCTAAACGACAAGCCTTTTGGGGCGAAAACATGCGCGGGAACAGGCCCCGGGTCAGCGATGGCAGCTTGGATGATGCGTCCTATGTCATCCACCCGCCGCAGCAGACCCGCCTGTGCATCACAGCCGCCCGCTTAACCCCTACTCCGCCGGGTTATCTTGGGTCTGCGGCGAAAGGCTTGGGATCAAGGCCGGTGTGACCGCGCGGTAATTCGGATACTCCGTCCGTGTTCGGGCGAGGCGATCATCCAAGATCGTCACACCCGACACAAATCTGATCAACAGACCGACAATCACGGCCGAGAGCACCCCACCAAACCACCCAAGATCCAGGGCCAACAGCGCCAGCGCGGACCAAAAAACCACCTCAGCGAGGTAACTTGGATAGCGAACATAGCGCCGCAGACCGGTTTTCAGCAGCCCATGGGGCGTGTGCGCCTTGAAAACATCCAACTGAGTGTCAGAGATGGTCTGGATCACAATGGCCGCAAGCGCCACAAACGCCGCTATCCAACCCAGCGCCGAGGCTGTGCCGGCGCTTGGAAAAATCAGAACGATAGACCCGCCGATCAACCCTTGGATCACCGCTTGCAGCAGGAAAATGATAAACAAACTTTTCCACCAGAAGCCCGGGTCGCGCAGGGCGCGCATCTCGCGGTAGCGTGCATCTTCTTCACCCTCGCGCAACCGGCGCAGGCCAAGTTGTATGCCCAAACGCACCGACCACAGACCGATCAGGCCCAAAACCAGCAAAGCGCCCGAGCTTGTGGGTTGACCCGCATGCGCCCAAGCGGCCAGCGCCATCGCCCCAAAACCGGGGCCCCACCAGAAATCCACCACCGACGTGTCGCGCCAGGCAACACTGAGCGGCCACAGCAACACGAAGCCCAGCAAGCTCCACACCCAGGCATCCCAGAAAAGTTCCATCATTGTCACGCGACCTGCTCGATTATGCTCTGTGTTTGAATACGCACGCTGTGGTGTTTTGGATTAGTGCGGCCTGCGCAGCATCATCGAATAAGCGGCGATTGGACGATTGCGGCAAGAGAAGGGAAAACGCTGTGCAATCATAAAAAAACCTTTATTATTTACTGCAATAAGCCGGATACGCGTGGGATTCGTCCTCACGCAAAGGACCGGCAGCAAGGCACGGGCAGACGATGGATGAGACGCGTGAAGATGGGCGTTTGGCGGGCTTCGACTCCTACGAAGTGACGCTGGGCGACTTTCTAAGGGGGGAGCGGGCCACCAACGGCAGCTCGCTGCTCGACGTGCAACGGGATCTGCGCATCAAAGCCAGCTACATCGCCGCGATCGAGGATTGCGACGCCAGCGTTTTTCCCAATCCCGGCTTCGTCCCCGGCTATGTGCGCGCCTACGCCCGGTATTTGGGCCTCGACCAAGATAGGGTCTATGCGCAGTTTTGCGACGAAAGCGGGTTTGTCGGGGTCAACTCCGATCTCGCCCGCGGCACCAAAGCTAACAAAGGCAAAGGCGTCCTGGCAGGCCCTGCGCTGGCCAGTCAGGACGACGCGATTTTCAAGCAAGTGGTCCCGGGTCAGGGCAAACGCACCGGGTTTCTGGCCGATGTGTCCCTGTCGGCGCTGGGGTCTTTGGTGGTGCTTTTGGCGCTGGTGGCGGGCTTGGGCTATGGCGGCTATGCGCTGTTGGAGGATATCCAGCGGGTTGAAATTGCCCCGATCGACCGCACGCCAGGCGCACTTGCCTCGGTCGATGAACTGGCGCTGCCCGGTGATGCAGCGACCCAAGTGGCCCTTGCCGGTGTGCCGGAGGCGTCCCCGTCACCCGTCGATTTGGAGCGTCTTTATCAACCGCGCGAGTTGGACATCCCCGTGATTGCTAAGCGCGACGGCCCTATTGTCGAAATCGATCCTGAGCAATCGGGCCGTTTCGCGCCGCAACTGGCCTCCAAACCCGATGCGACCCCGCTGATCGCCACAAACGGTTTTGATCAGGGCGACCCGAATGACCCGCGGGTGCGCGAGCGTCCCGCCCCGCCCGTGGTCCGTTTGGTGGCCGAGCGTCCGGCCTGGATCCGCGTCTACATGCCCGATGGCACGGTGCTGTTCGAAAAAATCCTGAATGCGGCCGAAACCTATACAGTGCCCATGGATGGCCAGCCCCCCCTGTTGCGCGCGGGCAATTCAGGCTCTCTCTATGTGCAGGTTGATGGCACGATGATGGGCCCGGTGGGCAAGGGCACGTCTGTGGCCAAGAACATCTCGCTCGACCTCGACGCATTGTTCGAGCGGTATGACACGGTCGAGATCGTGCCCGAGGCCCTGACCGAGGCGTTGGCGCTTGCCACAAACCAATAATCTTGACCTGAGCCATCCCTGTTGGAGGGTGACAGTCCTGTTCTAGGGCGATATGCCTGCCCCTGACCAACCTCAACGGAAGGGTGCGTAATGTCCCTCAACTCCGTTCGCCCCTGGCGCAACATATACCGTCGAACCAGCCGCAAGATCCATGTGGGCCCGGTGCCCGTGGGCGGGGATGCCCCGATCACGGTGCAGACCATGACCAACACGCTGACCACGGATGCCAAGGCAACAATCGCCCAGATCCAGGCCTGTGCCGAGGCGGGAGCCGACATCGTGCGCGTCTCGGTCCCGGACGAGGACAGCTCTGCTGCGTTGAAAGAGATCGTCGCCGAAAGCCCGGTGCCGATCGTGGCGGACATCCATTTCCACTACAAACGCGGGATCGAGGCGGCGGAGGCTGGGGCCGCGTGCCTGCGCATCAACCCAGGTAATATCGGCGCGCCCGAGCGGGTGCGCGAGGTGATCAAGGCCGCCCGAGACCACAATTGCTCTATGCGGATTGGGGTGAACGCGGGCAGCTTGGAAAAGCATCTGCTGGAAAAATATGGCGAGCCCTGCCCCGAGGCTATGATCGAAAGCGGCCTCGATCACATGCGCCTGTTGCAGGACAATGATTTCCACGAGTTCAAGATCTCGGTCAAAGCATCCGACGTGTTTTTGGCGGCCGCGGCCTATCAAGGCTTGGCAGAGGCGACGGACGCGCCCATTCACCTGGGCATAACAGAGGCGGGGGGGCTGACCTCCGGCACCATCAAGTCAGCCATTGGTCTTGGAAACCTGTTGTGGATGGGTATTGGCGACACGATCCGCGTGTCGCTGTCGGCCGATCCGGTGGAAGAGGTGAAGGTCGGCTACGAAATCCTCAAATCCCTGGGCCTGCGTCACAGGGGGGTCAACATCATCTCGTGCCCGTCCTGTGCGCGCCAAGGCTTTAACGTCATCGAAACCGTCGCGGTTCTAGAGGAACGGCTGGCGCATATCAAAACACCGATGAGCCTGAGCATCATCGGCTGTGTGGTCAATGGCCCGGGCGAGGCATTGATGACCGATGTGGGCTTTACGGGCGGCGGTGCCGGCAACGGTATGGTCTATCTTGCGGGCAAACAGGACCATCGTATGGACAATGACCGGATGGTCGATCATATCGTTGAGCTTGTGGAACAGAAGGCAGCTGAGTTGGAGGCGGGTGGCGCGTCCCAAGCGGCAGAATAAACATGCGGACCATGCTCTCTATCATCATTGTTGGGATCGCACTCGTTGTGGGCTATGTCGCCTATTACGTGAACACGGTGGGCCATGATCCGGCGGAATGGCACATCGACCCCTTGCGCGCGGTGGCGCGCACCACGCCGAACACCTATTTCGTAGGTCCCTCGGCGTTTTC
>JBCBNR010000185.1:0-6358 GCA_039821665.1 Pseudomonadota bacterium | reverse complement strand
GACGTCCGGTGACAAAGATATACCCATCCTCATCCATCCGCCCCAGATCGCCGGTGCGCAGCCACTCGCCCAGAAACGTCTCGGTGGTGGCTTTGGGGTTCTTGAGGTATTCCTTCATTACATTGGGGCCTTTGATCTGGATCTCCCCCTCCTGGCCCTCGTCCATCGGGGTGCCGGTGGCATCCGCCACCCGGGCCTGGTTCCCGATCCCAATCCCGGGCGAGCCAATTTTGTGCAGCTTGGGATCCAACGGGTTCGACAGGCATTGGGCGGCGGTTTCTGTCAGTCCCATGGTCTCGACAATCGGGATGCCAAAGCGGGACTGAAAGGCGTTTTGCGTCTCGACCGCCAGCGCGGACGAGGCAGAGCGGCCAAAGCGGATGCGCGCCTTCAGCGCCTCAGAGGGGTCGTTTTGGCCGTGCAACAGATGGCTGATGATGGTGGGCACGACCGAGAACCAGGTGATGCCCCCTGTCTCGCATTGCGCCCAAAACTGCGAGGCGGAAAAGCGCGACACCATGGCAAGCGATCCGCCGGACACCAAGCTGCCCATCACGGTCACGCATTGCCCGTTGATGTGATAAATCGGCAGCACGCAAAAGCCGCGATCTTGGGGGGTGAGGTCATGTGCCACCGTTGCGGTCCACCCGCCTGCCAGAAGGCTGGACTGGGTGTGCACCACGCCCTTAGGCCGCCCGGTGGTGCCAGAGGTGTACATCAACAGCGCGTCATCCTGGGCCGTGACAGGATGCAAAGGGGCCGTGCCCCCGCCGGGTGCATAGGTCTGCAGGCCCGTAGGCTTGGTCTGGTCGAACAGGGCGGTCTGGCTGTCATGCACAAAGGCGATTTTCGCCTCCGAATGGTCAAGCGCGTAGCCGATCGCCTCCGGCCCGGCCGCGAGGTTGATCATGGTTGCGCGAAAGCCGCCGTAAAGGGCCGCATAAAGCGCCGTCACCCCGGCTTGTCCGTTGGGGTGGATGATGGCCACACTGTCGCCTTTGGCGATGCCTTGCGCGGTCAGATCGGAGGCAATGCTCGCGGCCTGATCCCGCAGATCGCCCCAATCCAACGCAGCGCCCGTTTCGGGAAACACCAGGGCCGTGCCACCGCCTGCTGCGCGGGCGTCCAGCCAATCGCGCACGCTGCCCTGGGGGGGGCTGTCCTTGGACAGCTTCATGCGCCGCCCGCCTCGTCCCAATAGGCGGCGAAAATCTCTTCCACCTTTGGTTCGCGCGCAGGGATTTCGCGCACGATCTTGGTGGTCTGCAAGAAGTGCTTCCAATGCAGGTTGTCATCGATCGAATTGCCGCCCCAGGACCCGCAGCCCATGGACAGCGAAAACGGCATACCGTTGTTGAAGGCCCCGCCGGTGGCAAAGCAATGGGCCTGGTTGACGATGATGCGGCTGGTGGGAATGGCCTGGCCGAGCGTCAGCGCGCGTGCCTGTTCGGTGGAGTGCAGACCGACCGAGTGGCCGGCGCCCAGATGCAGCTGGATCTCGCGCGTGATCCGAACCGCGTCGTCAAAATCCGCAGCCCGGTAGAGTGCGAGCACGCGGCTGAGCTTCTCGCCCGAAAGCGGATGGTTCGGGCCGATGCCACGGGTCTCCACCGCGATATACTCCGTGCCCTGCGGCACATCGCCTTCCAGCCCCAAAGCCGCGATCAGCTTGTCCGCGTCTTGTGCAATCGCCCCGCGGTTCAGATGGCCGTCGGGCCAAAGCATCTTGATCACCCGCGCCTCGTCGGAGATCAGCACACCGCCTGTGTTGGCCATAGCAGCGACAAAGGCCTCATAGACCGCATCCACCACCGCCACTGCGTTTTCTGACGAACACGAGGTGGCGTTGTCAAAAGTCTTCGATGCGCGGATCTTCTCGGCAGCATCAGACAGATCGGCGGTCTCGTCCACGATGACGGTCACATTGCCCGCCCCCACCGCCAGGGCCGGTGTGCCGCTGGTATAGGCGCGCCGCACATTGTTCTGGGAGCCTGTCACAACGATGGTGTCTGTGTTCTCCAACAAATACTGCGTTTGCTCTTTGGAGCCTTTGCCAGGGATCATCTGCACCAGATCGGGCTGTTCGCCGATCTTGGCAAACTCCGCATGCACATATTCAAGCAACCGCTCGCAGGTGGGCACCCCTTTGGGCGAGGGGGACAGGACGATCGCGTTCCCGCATTTCAGTGCGTTGATGATGTTGTTGGCCGGCGTCGCCCCGGGATTGGTCGATGGGACCACCGCGCCGATCACGCCCAAGGGCCGCGCAATTTCGGTGATGCCCGTGTCCGCGTTGTGCGAGATCACACCATAGGTGGGCACGCCCTGCAGGTCGCGCATCAGGCCCAGGGTCTTGCGGTGGTTCTTGGTGATCTTGTCGGGCACATTGCCTAGGCCCGTGGTCTGGACCGCAAGCTCGGCCAGCTCCCGGTTGCGCCCAGGCTCCATGATCGCCCAAGCCGCGGCCGCTGCGGCCCGGTCATAGCGCGCTTGACTGCCGCCCGTCTCAAACGCGGCCTGGGCTTTGCGCGCGCGCGCAATCAGCGCCTCTACCGCTTGGATCGCATCCGACATCTCTTCCCCTCCGAGGCCCCTGGCATAGTGCCGCGTTTACTTGCTTTGATGCGCAGGTGCAAAGGCGCGCACGATGCTGGTGCCCAGGGTCAAGACGCCCGCGATGATCAACAGCGTGCAGATCGGGCGCGAGAAATACGTAACCAGATCGTAATGGACCATCTGCATCCCTTGCGCGAAGTTCTGCTCGCCGATTTTGCCCAGGATCAGGCCCAGCACGATGCCAGGGATCGAAAAGCCAGTGCGGCGCAACAGATAGCCCAGGATGCCCGCACCAAACATCACCATGACGTCCAGCACCAGGCCACGGCTGATATACGCACCAATGGTGGCCAGCATCAGGATCAGGGGTGCCAAGAACGGAAAGGGGATCTTCAGCAGGTTGAGGATCGTCTTCGTCTCCACCAGCCCGATGATTAGGATCGACAGGTTGGCATAGAACATGGCCGCAAACACCACCCAGATCAGATCGGGTGAGGTGTAAAAGACCAGGGGGCCCGGTTGCAGGTCGTGCATCTGGAACACCGCGACCATCATCGCTGTCAGCGCGCCGCCCGGCAGACCCAGGGCGAGCAGCGGGATCATCGCAGCACCGGTGGCTGCGTTGTTGGCGGTCTCAGACGAGATCACGCCTTCCAGCTTTCCCTTGCCGAATTCCTCTTTGTTTTTGGACCAGCGCACCGCCTCGCCATAGCCCATAAAGGCCGCGAGCGTGGCGCCGATGCCCGGCAGGATGCCACAAAAGAACCCAACCAGGATCGAGCGTAGAACGGCAACTTTGTGCATCCACAATTCCATGATCGTGGGAAAGGTCATCGAAACTTTGGGGGCTTTATAGGTACCACCTGCGGTTTTCTCGGCCTGCACGAAAATTTCGGACACCGCGAAAAAGCCCAGAATGGCGGGCACAAAGGCGATGCCCGCGGCGAGGTCCGTCACGCCGAAATTATACCGGTTGATGCCACCCACCGGGTCTTGGCCAATGGTGGCAATCAGAAGGCCGATCAGCACGCTCATCCAACCTTTCCAGATCGTCTTGGCCCCAACGGACGATGCGACCGCAAGGCCGAAGAACACCAGCGCGAAAATCTCAGGCGGGCCAATGTTGCGGATGGCCCATTTCGCCAAAGGCTCGGTCGCGGCCATCATGATCAGGGCAGAAGACACGCCGCCAATGGCCGAACACAGAACCGCAGCCCCCACGGCCTTGCCCGATTTGCCCTGTTGGGTCATCGGATAGCCATCAAAGGCGGTGGGCGCGTTTTCAGGCGCGCCGGGGATGTTGAACAGGATCGCTGTGATCGCCCCGCCATAGGTGCCCGTGCAATAGATCACCGCAAACAGCATCACGCCTTGCGCAGGCTCCAACCCCGCGGTGAAGGGCAGCAAGATCGCGGCCAGGGTCAACATGCTGACACCGGGGATCGCACCGAACAGCATACCGCCGACCACGCCAAAGACGAAGATGCCGATGGTGACCGGATCGCCAAACAGGGCCGCACTGCCGGCCAGAAAGTTTTCCCACATCGCGTTTACCAGAGCTGTTGAAGCTGCGTGTTCCACTTCAGGATCAGCGCGCTGTAATCGTAAAAGGGCGAGGTGTTGCCCTGGGGCAGGGGGGCGTTGAGGATCACCAGAAACAGGCCAAGAAAGATCACGTAGATCAGACCGGTCATGATCAGAATGGCCTTCCACCGCTGCTCGCCAAACAGCCACATGATGGCGGCGATGAAAAACGGTGCGCCGAAATAGATGCCCACGGGTTTGAGCAGCCAAGCAAAGAGAAACGGCACAAACAGCACCGCGATCAGTCTGACAACGGCCCGGGTGTCGCTGAGATCCAGCCCGTCTTCATCCGCCTGGGCCAGACCCACACGGCCCCCCTGGGACGCCGAGCCATAACGATACTGGTAGTAAAGGTTGCCCAGTGTCGCCAGCAAAAGCAAACCGACCACGACGCGCGGCCAGGCCGTTGCGCCAAATTTGTAGATCTCGATCGGCTGATTGAACTCGAACGAGTAGGCAAAGAAGACCACCACAATCGCCAGCCACACAGCGGCCTCGATCAGGTGAGCACGGGTCAAACGTCCCATGGGCGGGTCCTTGTCGGAAAAAGGGGGCGGCGTTGTTCGGGCGCGAAAGCCATGGCCTCCGCGCCCGTGCAAAGCGTCTTATTTTACGGCCAGACCCATGGCCTTATAGACCTCGCGGTACTGGTCGATCGAGCGCACGATCAGCTCTTTCGAGCCTTCGGTGTCGCGATAGCTGTCGATCACGGTCATGAACTTCGACTCGTTGAACGCCTGATAGCTGTCCTCGCAATAGCCGCGCTGGAAGGCCCATTGCAGCCACTCCACCCGGTCTGCGGGCGCATCGGCGTGGACATAAAAGCCACGGAAGCGCAGCAGGGGGTCGAAATCCATGCCCATCTCGCGGTGCGTTGGCGTGTCGGCAAAGACACCCGGACGCTCGTCAAAGATGGTCAGGATGGGCTTGAACTCGCCGGCATCCAGGAAGTTGCGCACATCGCCCGGCTGCTCAAAAAGCGCGTCCACCTGGCCGCCCAACAATGCGCCATACCGAGGTGCGCCCTTGTCGAACGAGATCTGCTGGATCTCCATGCCGGTGGCGTCCGTGATGAACTTCATCGTCACCCGCTCCATCGAGCCTTCTTTGGAGACGTTGGCGATGGTTGCGCGGCCGCCTTGGGCCTTCACCCACTCCACGAAAGAGGGCCAGTCGGTATACCGGCTTTCATTCGTGCGGATGTAGATCTGCGAGAATGTCACCTGGCTGGTCACCAGGGGGATCAGATCCGTCGCAGGATTGGGCACCGAGCTGTCAAGCGCGTGGGCAGAGGAGGCATCATCGATATGCTCCAACACGTTATAGCCATCCGCAGGTGCGGACATATATGCCGTCATGCCAACGGTGCCGGACCCGCCGGGCTTGTGGTCGCGGTTAATCGCAACGCCTGTGAGCGAGGTCACAGCCTCGGCCATGGCACCGGCCACTTGGCCCGAACCACCGGCTGGGCCGTAGGGCACGATCATCGTCAGCGCGCGCTCGGGAAAGCCGCCTGGCTTGTCCATCGAGGCCTCGGAGATCGGGCATTCAAAGGCAAAGGCAGCGGTGCTCAGCGCAAAGGTCGCCGCCAGCACGGTTGTGCCAAAAAGGGTTTTCATAGTCATCCTCCCAGGATCGTTCGTGGCTCTTTTTTAGGCCACAGTTCTTAGAGCGTTCATCGACCGGCTGCGTTTGCGCGTTTGACCTGTCAAAGTTACCCAAACGTAGTGGTATGGGATGAAAATGACCTTGTCTATCGCTTGTGGCGCGCGCCGTTCGTTTTGGGCGAGGTAGCGTTGACCATAGGTAAGGCAACCAAAAGGGGGTCAGATCGAAGGTGCAAGACGCTGGGCATCTGCAAGCTCGGGATGGGCGTAGGCCTTCGGATAGGGCATCGGATGGACCGGCCCCAGGGGGATCACGCCGTTCCAGGAGCGCCCGAAATACCCTTGCCTGCAATGGGTCAGCGCACCACTGCGCGCCACGCCCGGCAACGCATAGACCCGGCACAGCCACCGCCACAAATGAGGATAGTCCAGGATCCGCGCACCGTTGAGCTTCATGCGCACGTAATACACCGGGTCATGGCGAAAGAGCGTCGGAAACAGCCTCAGATCCGCCTCTGTAAAGGCATCGCCTAGCAAGAAGGGGCGACCGTCGGACAGGCGTGTCTCAAGCGCGTCCAAGGTGTCGAAATAGGCTTGGAACGCGCTGGCAT
>JBCBNR010000184.1:0-6373 GCA_039821665.1 Pseudomonadota bacterium | reverse complement strand
GGTTGCCGATTTTGACATCTGCGAATGCGCTTGTGCCAAGGGCCAGGGCCGAGGCGCCCGCCAAGATCAGGGTTTTCATCGCTTTCTCTCCTCCTAGACGGGCCGTGCGGCCCATTGCTGAAAAACAGACCCGCTGCGGCGGGTCCGGTCAAGTCTTTGCGCGCGCGGGCCGCTGTTCGGGAAGGATGCCGCTTGGAAAGCGCTGCAAGATCACCTGCAGCATCAGCCCGATCAGGAACATCCGCAAGAAGCTGGCCTTGGTGGCAAGCTCGGCCACGGAAATGTCAGGAAACAGCCCACCGACGGCCTCCGAGCCTGCGCGGATCACGATCTCCGAGGCTGACCACAGCGCCCAGACCAACATACCGCCCAAAATCGCACCGCGATTGTTGCCTGATCCGCCTGCGATCAGCATCACCCAGACCAAGAAGGTAAGCTTGGTGGGATCGAAGGCGTTTGTCGGCTCCAGGAACCGGATCTGCTGGGCGAAAAACGCGCCCGCCAGCCCAATGATCACCCCGCCCACCACGAACGCCTCCAACCGCAGCCGTGTAACATTCTTGCCCGCGGCGCGCGCAGCCGCCTCGTTCTCGCGTATGGCGGTCATCACCCGGCCCCAAGGCGACAGACGCGCGCGTTCGAGCAGGACATAGACCAGGGCGACCGCCGCCAGCACGGTGGCCATAAAGATCGGCTGAAACCACCAGTTTGGCAGGCTGTCAAAAAGCCCCTGCCACCCGTCGGGACCCAAAAGCCAAGACCACGGCGCGCGCCCATGCACCTCGGCCTGGGCCACATGCTCCCACCCGCGCGGGATCGCCTGGATACCCTGGGGGCCATTGGTGATCTTGCCCTCGTTCTTGAGGATCAGCTTGATGATCTCGGCGATGCCGATGGTGGCGATCGCCAGGTAATCCGCGCGCAATCGGATACAGATCGCCCCGATCAACAGGGACACCAAACCACTTGCGACCATGGCGGCCACCATGCCCAGCCAAATCGGCAATTCCCATCCGCCCAGATGCGCGTCCGAGGCAAAGGTGGTCAGAATCGCATAGGTATAGGCGCCCACGGCGGCAAACCCCGCGATACCCGCATTGAACAGCCCCGTGAACCCCCATTGCACATTCAGGCCCAAGGCCAATAGGGCGTAAATCCCGCCCATGATCAAAAGTGAGTTAAGATACAGCGACCAGCCCAGAACCAGGTCCATCTAAAACACCTTGCCTTTGAAAAGACCCGCAGGCCGCACAATCAGCATGAACACCATAATCGCGAACGCGACCCCGGCCTTATAGCCCGGGCTGATCAGGGGTTGGCCCAAATTGGCCTCGAACACCGCCTCGCCCCAGGATGCGAGCGCGGGGCTGGCCGCAGCATTGCCCAGCCACCAAAAAACCTGCCCCACCACTTCCATCCAAGGATAGGCGATCAATTCTTCGGCCAGGCCGATGATCAAGCCGCCCACAATGGCCCCCACGGGCCGGCCGATGCCCCCCAGAATGGCGGCGGCAAACATCGGCAGCAGCATGCGAAAGCCCATGGTCACCTCAAGCTGCTGGGTGTTCATGGCCAGAAACACCCCGGCGGCCACGGCGCAAAACGCGCCGATGATCCAGGTGGCGGTGATCACCCGCTCCACATCGATGCCGGTGACGCGCGCAAGCTCGGGGCTGTCGGACACCGCGCGCATGGCTTTGCCCGTGCGGGTGTAGCGCAGGAAATAGGAAAAGCCCGCCACGATCAGCACCGTGCCAATCAAGATCAGCACCTGCTTGTCATGCAGCTTAATCGCCCCGCCGAAATAGTCCTGGGCACGTGAGATGCCGGGCACGAAGCTTTGCTGGTTCGGCCCCCAGATGATCGGCACCAGGGCGCGGATCATCAGCATCATCCCAAACGAGGCCATGACGACCACAATCGTGGGGCGGGTGCGCAGGGGTTTGTAGAAATACCGGTCCACCCCCAGCATCACACCGGTGGTCAACAGAACCGCAGGGATCGCGGCCACAAGCGGCAGGGCAGCGACGGCCAAGCGCGGCAAGTCCATCTGGGTCCCCGTCATCCCAAACAGCACCATGACCGAAAAGGTCAGATAGGCGGCCAGCATCATCACCTCGCCATGGGCGAAATTGGCAAAGCGCAGAATGCCAAAGGTCAGCGTGATGCCAATGGCCCCCAGCGCGTAGATACAGCCCAGAACCAGGCCCGAGATCAGATAGCGGTTCACAAAGAACTCGCCGAAGCTGGCCCATATGGTGATCGGGGTGTCGATCATGCGTCTGCGCGCGCGCCTAGGAACATGCGCGCCACCTCGCGGTCGGCGGCCAGATCCGCACCCGTGCCTTCGTGCCGGTTGCGCCCGCCTTCCAGCACATAGCCGCGGTCTGCCACGCCCAACGCCTGCTTGGCGTTCTGCTCGACCATCAGGATCGGCACGCCGCTTGCGTTGATGTCGCGCACGGTCTGAAACAACTCGCCACGGTATTTGGGCGATAGACCCGCCGTTGGCTCGTCCAACAACAAAACCTGTGGATCCACCATCAACGCCTTTGCCATGGCCACCATCTGGCGCTGCCCGCCCGACAGGGCACCCGCCGCCTGTCGGCGTTTGGCCGCCAGATCAGGGAAGAGCGCATACATCTCGTCAATGCGCGCGCGGGCACCTGCGGGACGGGTCCAAGCCCCCATCTCCAGGTTCTCCTCCACACTCAGCGACACGAACACGTTGCCGGTTTGGGGCACGTAGGACACGCCCTTGCCGATCACCTGATCGGGCGGGGTGCCGGTGATGTCCTGGCCCGCCAGCAGCACGGCACCCGCGCGGATCGTCAGCAGGCCCAGCACCGCCTTCATCGCGGTGGACTTGCCCGCCCCATTGGGGCCGATGACCACCACAATCTCGTCCGCGCCCACGCTCAGATCGATGCCATGCAGAATGTCCGCGCCCCCATAGCCGCCTTGGAGGCCGCGCAGCTCCAACACAGCGCTCATGCCAGATCCCCCCCGAAATAGGCGTCGATCACCTGATCATTGGCGCGCACCTGGTCCATGGTGCCGCGGGTAAGCACCTGACCTTCGGCCAGAACGATCACATCCTCGCAAAGGTCCGCGATCACATCCATGTCATGCTCGATGATGCAAAACGTATAACCCCGCTCCACATTCAAGCGCTGGATCATCTCGATCACTTTGAGCATCAGCGATGGGTTCACGCCCGCGCCAGGCTCGTCCAACAACACCAGCTTGGCATCGCTCATCATGGTGCGGCCCAGTTCCAGCAGCTTTTTCTGCCCACCCGAGAGGTTTCCCGCAAGCTCGTCCGTCACATGGGTCAGCCCCAAAAACGCCAGCGTGTCATGGGCCCGTGCCAGCACCTCGGCCTCTCGGCTGCGCACCCGGGCGGGTGCCACCCAGTTCATAAAGATGTTCTCGCCGGTCTGATCAGCACCCGCGACCATCAAATTCTCCAACGCCGTCATGCGCGCATATTCATGGGACAACTGAAACGTCCGCAACACGCCGCGCTGGTAAAGCCGATGGGTGGGCTCGCCCGTGATCGTGCGGCCCTCGAACGTGACCTGCCCCGAGGACGGGGGGAACGCGCCTGCGATCATGTTGAACGTGGTGGTCTTGCCCGCCCCATTGGGCCCGATCAACCCGACAATGCTGCCGCGCGCCACATCGAAGCTGACGCCGCGCACCGCTTGGATGCCCGCAAAGCTTTTGGTCAATTGATCAACGGTCAGAAGCGGCTCAGTCATGGCCCGATCACGGTGGTACTGTTGCCGGCGACAAGTACAACTCCACGCAGGCGCGTCCACAAAAAACTGTCCGCCTCTAGAAGTCTAGGCCAACGTAATTCTCGGCAATCATGGTCTGGGCCGCGGGGGACGAGGCGATATAGTCGAACTCGGCCCGTTGCATGCGCTTCTCAAAGGCCGAATGGGTGGGAAACTGGTGCATCAGCTTGGTGAGGTACCAGCTGAACCGCTCCACCTTCCAAACCCGGGCGAGGGCCGCATCGCTATAGGCTGCAAGCCCCTCCTCGCAACCGCCCTTCCAACGGGAAATGGCACGCGCAAGGCGGCGCACGTCGGCCACCGCCAAGTTCAGGCCTTTGGCCCCCGTGGGCGGCACGATATGAGCCGCATCCCCTGCCAGAAACATCCGCCCATAGGACATCGGCTCGGAGACGAAGGACCGCAGGGGTGCGATCGACATCTCCAGCGCAGGACCGATCTCCACCCGCTTGCCCATGTCGCCCATTCGGGTTTGAAACGCCTCCCAAAACCGCGCCTCCGGCCAATCCTCCACCCGATCGCCGGGGTCCGATTGCACATAGTAGCGGCTGCGCGTGGCCGACCGCATGGAGGCAAGCGCAAAACCCTCGCGGTGGTTGGCATAGACCACGTTATGGGCAACCGGCGGGCGGTCCACCAAAAGACCAAGCCAGCCGAACGGGTATTCCCGCTCGAACACGCGGGCCTGGGCGGCGGGGATCGCCTGGCGGCAAATGCCGTGAAAGCCGTCGCAGCCCGCCAAAAGCTGGGCCTTGATCTCATGTTTGGTACCATCAGGGGCGCTCAACTGCACCCGAGGTGCCGTGCGCAGATCCGACAGTTGGGCATCCGGGCAATCCCAAAGAATGGTTTGCCCGCGCGCCTCTGCCGCCTCGATCAGGTCGCGGGTCACCTCCGTTTGGCCGTAGACCACCACGTGGTGGCCGGTCAGCCCATGCACCGGGATCTCCAACACATCGCCGTCAAAGGCAAGTGTCACCCCATCATGGTCAATCCGCTCGGCCTGCAGGCGGGCATCCACCCCGGCCTCGGCCAGACCGTCGAGGGTGCCACGCTCCAACACGCCCGCCCGGATGCGCGACAGGACCCGTGCGCGGCTGGTTCGCTCGACCAGGATCGACGAGATGCCGTCGAGATGTAGCAATTGGCTGAGCAGCAGGCCCGAGGGCCCCGCGCCGATGATGGCGACATCTGTAGTGTGGGTGATCATTCCGCCCCTAACCTTTGGTCTTTTGCCCCCATAAACCGGGTGAGGTGGGGTGCTGGCAAGGGGGCGCGGGCGCCACACCCCAGATCACCGGCCCGGTGTTGGGATGAAAAACCAGGCAGGCAAAAGGATTTGCCGCCAGATCGGGCGCGATGTCTTGGCGAATTGTGCAAAACCTCTACACTCTGCGGCAAATCATTTGGGAGAGCTTGCCATGAAACCTTTCGCCCCTGTGCTGTGCGCGTTTGCGCTGATCGCCTCACCCGTTTGGGCCGATGGCCACGCGGTCTGTGCCACCGGCAAAACCCTGACCGAGGGCACGCTGACCATCGCCACGGGCAACCCGGCCTATTATCCTTGGGTCATGGACGATGCCCCCGAAAGCGGCAAAGGCTTTGAGGCGGCGGTGGCCTATGTGGTGGCCGCTGAATTGGGGTTCGAGGCGGATCAGGTCGCCTGGGTGCGCACCTCGTTCGACGAAGCTATTCAGCCCGGTGCGAAGTCGTTTGATTTCAACATGCAGCAATACTCCATCACACCAGAGCGCCAGCAGATGGTGGATTTCTCAGCGCCCTACTACTCCGCCGCGATGGCCGTCTTGACCACAGCCTCGGTGATCGAGGGCGGGGCGCAGCCCACGATGGACAGCCTTAAAGGGTTGATTTGGGGGGCCGCGGCCACCACCACGGCGGTGCCGATGCTGACCGGTGTGATTGCGCCCGAACGGGACCCGTTGCTGTATAATGACAACACGGATGTGACCGCCGCCTTGCAGGCCGGTCAAATCGATGCGGCGCTGTTCGACTTGCCCACAGCGCTTTATCTATCGGCGGTGGTGGTCGAGGGCGGCGCGCTGTTGGGTCAATTCCCAGCAGAGCGGAGCGAGAGCCCCGATCAATTCGGTCTGTTGATGGAAAAGGACAATCCGCTGAAAGAGTGTGTGGATGCCGCCATCGGCACGCTAAGCGAGAACGGCACCCTGGCCGCGCTGGAGGCGGAGTGGCTGCAATCGGCCACCGGCGTCCCGGTGATCGAGTAGGCCCATGGGCGACATCTCCCCCGCAATGCCGGGGCGGCGGGCGGTCTTTGAGGCCCGCGTTCGGCGGCGAGCCAACACCATCGCAGCCCTCTCCTCTGCCGGGGTGCTGCTCGCGGTGATCGTGCTGATCCCTTTGGCGCCGGGGTGGGAGGCGGTCAAGCGCAGCTTTTTCAACGCAGAGGTGTTTGCCAAAACCTTTCCCGGGCTTTTGAACGCCTTTTTGCTGGACGTGGCGATTTTCGCCTGGTGTGCGCCGCTGACCGCCCTTTTGGGGCTGCTGGTGGCGCTTGATCCGATGCCCCTTCCCCGCTTCCTGGCTGCCGG
>JBCBNR010000183.1:0-6395 GCA_039821665.1 Pseudomonadota bacterium | reverse complement strand
GGTCAAGGACCCGGTCATCGCGCACCGGATCCTCGACCTAATCCGCACGCATCTGGCCCAGATGCGGGCGCAATCGCCCCCTGAGAGCGGCCATGCCATGGGACCGGAGGCTTTGCAGGCGGATCACATCACGGTTTTCACCGGTTGGTTGGACGGCGAGGTTCTGGCAGTGGGGGCCCTTGCGGACCTGGGGCACAGGTTGGGCGAGTTGAAATCCATGCATGTGCGCGCCCCTGCTAGAGGCACGGGTCTGGGCCGGGCCCTTTTTGCCCATATCGAGGCGCAGGCCCGGGCCCGTGGGTTTACGCGCCTCGCGCTTGAGACCGGATCCTATGACAGTTTTGCGGCCACGCGAGCGTTCTATGCCGCCCAAGGTTATGCCACAGTGCCCCCGTTCGGGTCCTACGAGGCGGACCCCAATTCCACATTCCTTGCAAAGACCCTCTGACCCAGGGCGTGGCCTGGGAAACCCGCACGCGGGTGTCAAAGCGCCAGGACCCGACCTGGCCATTGTAACCGGGCGTTTGCGCCACATGTCTGGCCCATGACCCGCCCCTCTCGCCTCCACGTCTTTATCATTGATGGCACGCTCTCTCGCCTGACCGAGGGGCAGGAGACGAATGCAGGCCTGACCTTCCGGCTGTTGCAAGAGGTGGGACCAAAAGTGGATCAGACTTTTGGGTATAATCCGGGCGTGCAAGGGGCTGGTCTGCGCGGGCTGATCGGTGTGGCAGCGGGCTACGGCCTCAACGCGTCCATCCAAGACGGGTACGCCACCCTCTGCTCGCGCTATACAGACGGCGATCGGATCATGCTGTTTGGCTATTCGCGGGGGGCTTATGCGGTGCGTTCGCTGGCGGGGTTCATCACGCGCATCGGTTTGCTGCGCAGGCGGCACGCGACCGCCCGGCGGGTGGCGCGGGCCTTTCGGTACTACCAAGCGCACCAGATCAGCGACCAGGGGCGGCGCTTCTCGCAGGCCTATTGCCGTCAAAATGTAGCCATCGAGGCGGTGTGCGTGTGGGACACGGTGAAGGCCCTGGGGTTGCCGTTGCCGTTGATCTCGCGGCTGGCGCCGATGGCCACCCATTTTCACGACGCGGATCTCGGCCCCCAGGTGGCCCATGGCTTTCACGCGCTCGCCTTGGATGAAACTCGGCTGTCCTATGCCCCGCTGCTTTGGACGCCTGGCCCGGATCAGACCGCCCAGGTGCAGCAGATGTGGTTTCCTGGTGGTCATGGGGATGTGGGCGGCCATGTGTGGCGCGCACCCAGCGCGCGGCCTTTGGCCAATCTGTCGCTGGTCTGGGTGCTCGAACGGGCGCAGGCTTGCGGGTTGCAATTGCCCCCAAACTGGCGAGCGCGCCTGCCCACAGACCCAGCCGCAGCGCGGCAAAACCTCTGGGCAGGCCATAACCGGTTTTTCTGGCGCCGCGCCGCGCGCACGGCAGGCGAACATCCCACGGAGGCGCTGCATGACAGCGTCGCCGCGCGCATGCGCGAACGACCACACTATCGCCCCAAAGCCACCTGGCAGGGGGCGGCCCTGCCAGGCCCCTCAGACGCTAGCCCCGCCCTGCCTACTGAGCGAACATCAGTGCGAACATCAGGCCCGGGGCGACCAGGGCAACGGCAGACACCGCGATAAGCGCCCGGACGATCTTGCCCTGAAATCTGCGCCACAACAGGGCAAGAAGGCCAAGACACAGCAAAACCTCAAGCGCACCGACCCAATGGCCATAAGCGCGCGGGTCCCAATAGCTGACGGGGCTGTCAAACACCCAATTGCTAAGCGGCCAGAAATGGGGCCGGCCATCATCGTGGTGCAACGGGAAATCAAGGGCGATATGGACAAGGGCAGACGCGCCCAGCACCCACACCCAGGGGGAACGCGCCGTCACCCCCACCAGCACGACCGCTCCCCAAACAAACACGGAGTTGTCGATGGCAAAGATCTGTTGCCAGGCCGGGCTGAAATAAAGCGTGCCGAACACGTGCTCGGGCGGATGGCGCTGTACCAACAGCGCCCACCCCACCAGAAGATAAAGCGAAAGATCAGGCAGCAGCGCGCCCGCCAAGGCGGCGGTGTTAACGCGCGGGCGGTCGGGCTTAGCAAAAAGGGCTGCACCGATGATCAGATGGGCTGGTGTGTTCATCCCCGAGCCCGCCCCGCCAACGCCTAGCGGCGCGTCTTGCGCGTGCTCACATTCAAGGGACGGCTGGGCCGCGCCGCGCCAGTGGCCGCCATAGCCTTGGCCAAGGCGGCGGGCAATTCTTCTCGCACCACATCGCGCAGAACCGCCCGCAACGCCACCGGATCGATCGAGGGCGCAGCCGCGGATGCCACGCTCAGCGACGGCGCAGGCGCAGACCGGGGCAATCGCCCAGCGTTGACCTGGGTTTGCGGCGTTTTGGGGTTAAGGGCCGTGCCCGGCGCAAACCGAGCGGAGGCCTTCGAACTCGCCGCTGGCCGTGCTGCAGGCGCTGCCATCACAGCGGTTTCCTGAGGCTGTAGCGGTGGCGACGCGTCTTCGGCGCCCGTATCCACCCACAAAGGGGCGCTTGCATCCGCCTCCGTTTCCCGGCGGACCTGCGCTGCCACAATCGCGCGGGCATTTTCCAAGGCCGCCTTGGCCTCTTCCTCGGACAGTCGATCACCGGAGGTCAGTTGCAGCGTGTTGAACTTGCGCGGCGTGTCCCCCTCGCCATCCGGGCCGCTTTCCGCCGCAACAAGTGCCCGAATGCTGGCAATCACATCGTTGATCTCGCCAAACTCGTCCGCCTTGGGCGTTTCTTCGTCAGCCATGGAACCTCACACGCTCAAACCCTACTCCACCGGTGCATAACGCCCGCGCAATTTGTCCAAAATAGAGCCGCGCTCGGTGCTGAAGGGCGCATTCTGGACTTTCTGGTAATTCACGTCCGGGTCGTAGGTCGGAATGCCGAGGTTCAGGTACTCCACCGTCAGCAGGCCCATCGAGGCAAGCAAGTTGAAGCCCGCGACATAGCGATCCCGCTCTGCCGAGGCGAGCGAGAATTGAGCGTCGCGCAATTCCTGCTCGCGGTCGAGCACGTCAAGGGTTGTACGCGCGCCCAGGGTTGCCTCTTCGCGCACACCGTCAAAGGCCACCTGAGCTGCACGGATTTCTTCGCGCGCGGCGGCCACGGTCGCGGCACTGACATCCATGTTGGACCAGGCGGTGGCCACGTTTTGCCGGACCGAGCGGGCAGCGCTTTGCACCTCGGCTTTGCGCAAGGCGACCACGGCCTGGGCCTGGCGCACCAGACTGGACAGGCGCCCGCCCTGGTAAATCGGCAGCGTCCCCGTCACCCCGATAGAGGTCGAGGTTTGGGTGTCGCCTTCAAACCGCTGATCCACTGAAAACCCGGCAGAGCTGTTGAGCGTGGCCGAAAACCCTTGCGCCGCGCGCGAGCGTTTCAGGTCGAAATTGGCGGCGATCTCGTTGAACTGGGCAGACGTCAGCGACGGGGCTTCGCGCAAGGCGATGGCTTGCGCATCGCTGACCGAGCGGGGCATGGTCGGCAAGGGCGGCGGTGGCTGCAGGTTCCGGGGGGCTACGCCCACGACCGCCCGGTACACCTCTTCGCTGGTGCGAAGCTGCCCCCGAGAGGAGGCGAGATTGGCTTGAGCCTCGGCCAGACGCGCCTCGGCCAGAGACACATCGGTGCGGGTCACCTCGCCCACGTCAAAGCGGTCGCGTGCGGCCCGCACCTGTTCTTGCAAAACCATGACGTTGTTTTGGGACAGGGACACAAATTGCATGTCCCGGCGCACATCCATGTAGGCGGAGACAGCGTCCAGCAGCACGCTTTGCTCGGCATCGCGCAAACCGGCCCGGGCCGAGGCGACTGCATTGCGCGCGCTTTCAATCGCAAAACGGTTCTGCCCGCCATCAAGCAATGTCAGGCTTGCGTCCAGTTGGATGCTATAGCTGTCCGTCAGATCCCGGTTGAAGTCATCATTGTCCGACAGCGTGGCAGAGGCAGAACCGGACACCGTAGGCCTGCGCGCAGCCCGCGCCTGGGCGACCCCTTCATCGGTGGAGCGCAAACTGGCACGGCTGGCCTCCAACACGGGGCTCAGCTGGTAGGCTTTGACGAGCGCATCAGACAGGGTGTCTGCCCAGACCCCTTGAGGCAGGGCCAAAGCAAAGGCAGCGGCGGCAGACAGGTAAAACGGGGCACGGGACGGCATTGGATTCTCCACGCTGGGTTGGGCGGACAATACGGTTTACGCAGCGCTCCGACAACGGGTAGCGTGCGCACGGTGGCTAGAATTGTCAAAGCTCGTTGCCAGCTTGCCCTAAAAGCGGAATTCAGCCTTGGCCTCAAAGCCCGGCAAGATCGGCGCCGTGGCATCGAACATTGTGTTCCACACCAGCGCCCCGCCGATTTTGCGCCCAAAGCGGACCTGACCCAAGGCGTCGTCTTGGAAAATTGCGATGGCTCTCCCGCCATCACGGATCTGATCGGCCAGGGAATCGGGCATATGTGCAATGGCCCCTTGAAACATCACCGCATCATAGGGGCCATGCTCGGGCGCGCCGCCCTCCAACGGGCCGGTGTGCAGGATCACGGTTGTGATCTCTTGCGCATCCAGGCTCGCGGCGGCCTCGCGTGCGGCCTGTGCGTCGCTTTCCACCGCCACAACGGCAGCGCTCAACCGGGCCAGTACCGCCGATGAATAGCCATAGCCAGACCCGATATCGAGCACCAGATCACTTGGCGTCACCTGCAATTCGCTGAGCATTTTGGAAAACACCCGAGGGTCCAACAGCACCCGGCCCTCGTCAAATGGCAGATGCTCGCCAACATAGGCGATGTCCTTTTGGGCGCCTGGCACGAATTCCTCTCGCGGGGTGGCGAGCATGGCCTCGATAATCGGATATTGGGTCACATCCGATGGGCGCACTTGGCTGTCGACCATTGCGGTACGGGCGGCGTGAAAATCGATCATGGACGGCTCCTGCACTGGCGCCGCTTGGATGGCACATCTGATCAAGGCGAGCAACGGGGGATGGCACATGGGCAGGATTTGGACAAATCCCCCTTGCCCACACAAAAGATATGCCCTACCCCAACCGGGCTTGGCGAGTTGGCGGAGTGGTTACGCAGCGGATTGCAAATCCGTGTACACCGGTTCGATTCCGGTACTCGCCTCCATATACAATCACTGAACTAATCGACACCTAGGGTCTGAGGATAGGGCACGGCCTCTGCTTGGTCTCAACGAGGATCGTGATCCCTTAAGGTCGGCCTTGCTTGGCTCTGTCACTGCGGGATCGACTTGCCGCAGTTTAGACTTAGCGATCGCCACACCCTGCTTCCTTGCGAGGTGTAGCGCAAACCACCTTGCGCATCATGAGGGGACGTTCGTTCTGCGGGCGGCTCGTTACTTGAAGTAGCCGATTACCGACATCAGAACCTCAGGGCCAGTCCGGCACTGGGGGGCGGCGCGGCAGGCGCGTGTTCTTAAGCCCTTTATGGTGGCCAAGCATGCGCCACCCTAGCATGATGGGCCCAAACCCGCCAAAGCGCCGCCCTATGGCGCCGGTCAGGCGGAGGCGCGGCTGCCGCAAGCAAGGTTGCTCCACAGCCGGGTGCCTTGGGGGAAGGGCAGCAAAGTCTCATGCTACAAACCTTGAGCCGTGATTTGCGTCGAAACATCTGACATACGTCATCTCGGGTCTGGCCTCAGCCCGTTTGCTTAGATGTGATGCGGCACCCATGCCCTGGGTCCGCGACGCAGGGCCGGCGCTCTGCTCTCGCATCAAAGACACCGACCTACTCGTCTGTTGTCCTGCCAAGGGCCTGGCACATGTCCTTGTCACCGTCTTCACATGCGATGGTGGCGAACTCCCGTCTCAAGGCGCGGTTGTGGGCATAGCTGCCCTTATCTCTCACCTCGTCCCGCAAGTTTCGGCAGGCATACCAGCTTCCGTGGACGCATGCGCGCAAGGCTCGTTCCTGCTTCGAGGCCGGATCGAACCCCGATAGGTCATAACCCGTCAGCCGTTGGCAAGCAGCGTCGGACCCAAGATCACAGGACCGTTGAAAATACCCAATTGCAGCAGCAGCGTCGCGGGCAACACGAGTGCCTCCAAGATAAAAGTCACCCAGTCGATAAAATCCCGGGGCGGAACCAAGCGTCCGGCTTTTATGAGAGTACTCAAGGGCAATGTCCGGCTTAGAACGCGGCCCAGAGTGATGAACAGAGCGTGCGAACGCCTCGCAACCTCGGGCATTGCCCGCATCGCACGCGACATCATAGAGCGCGCGCGCCCAAACACAATCCGAAGGTGTTGTGGTTGGCAAACCAGTGACGCCATCGACTTCAAGTTCGTCGACATAGCGTTCGCCAAGGGTGATGCATT
>JBCBNR010000182.1:0-6397 GCA_039821665.1 Pseudomonadota bacterium | reverse complement strand
GGCTCGGCGGATCGGTATTTTCAGGCCCAAGCCTCCACCGACAAATTGGTCCCTGAGGGGATCGAGGGGCAGGTGCCCTATAAGGGTGCAGCGGGCGCTGTGATCCACCAGCTTGTGGGCGGCTTGCGGGCCGCCATGGGCTATACGGGCTGTGCTACGGTCGCGGATATGCGCAGCTCGTGTGATTTTGTGAAGATCACCGGCGCGGGCCTGACCGAGAGCCATGTTCATGACGTGCAGATCACCCGCGAAAGCCCCAATTACCGTGGTGCGTAAGGCCCGCTTGTGACACCCGGCGCCCGGGTTGCCGCGGCCATCGAGATCCTCGACGAGGTGTTCGACGGCGCGCCTGCGGAACGCACGCTGACTCGGTGGGCGCGGGGCAGCCGTTTTGCCGGGTCTAAGGATCGCGCTGCGGTGCGCGACTATGTCTTTGACGCTTTGCGCCGAGCCCGCTCGCTGGCCCATCGGGGCGGGGGGATGACCGGGCGCGCTGTGATGCTGGCCTTGCTGGACGAGGCAGAGCGGACGACCTGCTTCTCGGGCGAGGGTTTCGCACCTGAGCCTTTAAGCGAAGCGGAAGACGCGCAACTGCGCGCAGCACCAGAAGCGCCATCCTTTGCCCGCGACCATGACATTCCCGAGTTTCTGGAGGGGCCCTTACGCGCCTCGCTTGGCGCGCAGCTTGGCGCTGTTTTGCAAGCACAGACCACCCGCGCCCCTGTCGATCTGCGGGTTAATCCCTTGCGCGCAACCACTGGCACGGCCGAGCAAACGCTGGCCGAGGATCAGATCACCTGTGCCCGACTGCCCCAGGCCACCGGGGCCCTGCGCGTGGTGGAGAATGCGCGCCGGGTCCAATCGAGCCACGCCTATAGAAGCGGAATGGTCGAATTGCAGGACGTGTCCTCTCAGATCGTCTCGCTGAAGGCGGGCGCTTTGCCAGGAATGACCGTGCTGGATTATTGCGCAGGCGGCGGTGGCAAAACCTTGGCCTTGGGCGCGCAGATGGAAGGGCGCGGGCGGCTTTACGCCCATGACATCAACCCGGGCCGGATGAAAGACATCCCCCACCGGGCCGCGCGCGCGGGTCTGCGGGTCGATACGATCGACACCCGTGCGCTGCCCTCGCTGGCCGGGGCCTGTGATCTGGTGTTGGTGGACGCGCCGTGTTCAGGGTCCGGCGCGTGGCGGCGCAACCCAGACGGCAAATGGAAGCTGACACCAGAGGCTTTGGAGCGGCTGGAGCGCATACAATCTGATATTTTGGCGCGGGCCAGCGCGTTTGTGCGGCCGGGCGGTCGGATGGTTTATGCCACCTGTTCGCTGTTGCGGTCCGAAAACGCCGATCAAATCGATGGGTTTTTGGCCCGAAATCCCACCTGGCAACGGGGGGAGGAGGGGCTGTTGACGCCCCTGACGGCAGGGGACGGGTTTTACCATTGCGCGCTGACGCAAGCCTAAAACAACCCAAAGACGAATAACCTTTTCCAAGTTCGCGTTAAGCTGTTAACCTTCGGTTGACACTGTTTGTTCAATTCTTTTGCCGAGATGACCAAATCCTTAAGCCTTATTCGCAGCCATCCCGCACGTCTCGCTGTCGCGCTGAGCATCAGTCTGGTTCTGGTGGTGGCCCTTGCTTGGCGGGCAGGATTGTTGGTGCCGGCTTGGCCCTTGGTGGATACGTCCGTGTTGATGCTGGCTGAGTTGACCCTTTTGGGCGCTGTGGTCGCAACAACGCTTGCGGTGATCTGGCCTCGCCAGTCCCACGAACGCGCATTCCTCAGGCTTTACGGCGATCTGCAGATGCCCGCCTATCTAACCGCGCTCAACGGTCAGGTTTTGGCGCAAAACGAATGCGCCTCGGCCCTGACCGGGGCCAATCGGGTGCTGTCGCTGGCGCTGCGGCGTTGGTCGAAAGAGGCGGATCAGATCATCTATCGCATGGGCCATTCCGCGATGACCGGCGGGCAGGCCAGCATGCCGCTGAACCAAGGGCGCGCACCCCATACGTTAAGCGTTCAAGCGGTGGGCAAAGACGCACTGGTCTGGACTGTAAGCGAGGGGCAAAGCGGCCCGCAAGCGGAGGCGGAGTTGCCGGTGCCGGTTGTTCATCTCAACCGCTCGGGCGAGGTGACGGGCTGCAATCCGGCGGCGGACGCCCTGCCGGAGGCGGTGCACAGCGCGCTTCGCCAGGCGGTGACAGAAGGCTCGCTGACCTCGGGTCGCATCTTGATGCCTGCGGGCGACCATGGGCCCTATCGCGCCCATCTTAGCCCCTTGCCCATGGGGGGCGAGGTGGTGGTGCTGCTGGCCTGCGACCCGGACGAATTGTTGGGCCAGACGCCCGACGATTTGCTGTTCGATCTTCCGGTGGGCCTTGCGAGGATCAATGCGGACGGCACATTGATCTCTGTGAATGCCATGGCCAAGCGTTTGCTGGGCGACATGGCTGTCGAGGGGCGGCCCTTTTCCTCACTGCTAGAGGGGCTGGGCCGCCCCATCTCCGAGCGGTTGAGCCACACCCTTAAGGGACGGGCGCTAGGGCGGTCTGAGATCGCACGCGGCCAAATCGACGACCGTGAGGTGTTTTTGCAGGTGAGCTTGACGCGCATTGTGATCGATGGGGAGCCGTCCTTGCTGGCCGTGATCTCGGATGCCACCGAACTGAAAACACTCGAAGCGCAGTTTGTTCAAAGCCAAAAGATGCAGGCCGTTGGGCAGCTCGCTGGCGGGGTCGCCCATGATTTCAACAACTTGCTGACCGCTATTCGAGGCAATTGCGAACTTTTGTTGATGCGTCATGATGCGGGCGATCCCAGCCATGGGGACCTGCAACAGATCTATCAGAACGCCGCGCGCGCCGCAGGGTTGGTGCGCCAATTGCTCGCGTTTTCGCGCAAGCAAACCTTGCGGCCGCGTGTGCTGCATCTGCCCGATGTGCTGGACGAGTTGGCCCATCTGCTCAACCGGCTCTTGGGGGCCAAGGTCAGCCTGTCGATCCGCGCAGTGCCTGATCTGTGGCCCGTTCGTGTGGATGAGCGGCAGTTTGAACAGGTGATCGTCAACCTTGCGGTGAACGCCCGTGATGCCATGCCCGAAGGGGGGCAAGTTCGCATCCAAGCCTGCAATGTCTCGCTGGAGGCCGAACTGAAGCGCGACCGCGCCACGGTTTTGCCGGGCAATTACGTGCTGATTGAAGTGGCCGACACCGGCGTTGGCATCCAACCCGATAAGATCGGCAAAATTTTCGAGCCGTTTTACACCACAAAGCAAGTGGGCGAGGGGACGGGCCTGGGCCTGTCCACGGTCTACGGGATCGTCAAACAGACCGGCGGGTTCATCTTTTGCGACAGCGCGATGGGCACCGGCACCACCTTTTCGATTTATCTGCCCCAGGATGAAGGGGAGGAGGCCCCCCAAGCCCCGCCGGAGCGGCCAATGGTGCCCAAGGATCTGTCGGGCCGGGGCACGATCCTATTGGTGGAGGACGAGGATCCGGTGCGCAGTTTTGCCGCCCGCGCGCTGGAATTGCGCGGCTATTCGGTGATCGAGGCGGCGTGTGGCGAAGACGCGCTGGACATCGTTGCAGACCTTGGGGTGCAGATTGATCTGTTTGTCTCGGACGTGATCATGCCGGGCCTTGATGGCCCAAGCTGGGTTGCGCGCGCCCTGCAAGACAGGCCCAACACGCCCACGATCTTCATGTCAGGCTATGCCGAAGATGTGTTTGCCGAGCAATCGAGCCCCGTGGATGGGGCAAGCTTTCTGGCAAAGCCCTTTTCGCTGACGGATCTGGCAGAAATGGTCAAAGACCAGATGCCCGCCACCCCGCCACATTAAGCGGGCCTACATCGCGCACATGGTCGTAAAGCGCAAACTCCTCGGCCAGGGCGCTTTCCAGGCGTGACAGGGCGGGCAGGGGCAGGCTGCTGTCCAACCCGGGCGAGACATTCGCGGGCTTGATCGCGATCTCCTGGCCAAAGCGCGCGGTCAAAAACCGCTCCACCGCCGTAAAATCTTCGTACCGAAACAGATGGTTGACGCCCAAAGCTTGGTCCTGGTCGCGCAGAAAGGCCCAGGGGCGGCCAAGCCCCGTCTCTCCTGCCAGATAGCGGTCCACAAAACCCTCAAAGCTTTCGGGGCGGTCGGCATCCGGCCCGCCTGCGCGGCGGCGATACTGGTACCAACTGGCCAGCCATCCAACCGGATGGCGCAGCACCGCCATCGTCTCTATCCCTGTGATGCCGATCGCAGTCAGATAGGGTACCAAATGCCTTTGATAGCGCCGGGCCGTCATGTGGGTAATCTCCGGCGCACCTGAAAAGACGATGTTGCACCGAGGGCGCAGCGCCCGCTCGATCGCGGTGGAGCCTGTTTTGGTCATCGCCAGATAGGCCAAGCGCGCCTGAAGCGAGATCAGCATGGTCCGCTCTGTGACATTTACGCCTCCTTAACGCCCGGTGTTGTTAGCTTTTGAGACAGATTTTCGTTGCAATGTTCGCGTTTTGATCCCATGACTGTGAGAACAAGAGGCGAACAGAGCAGTCGTTGCCCAGTCCCTGTTACTGTGGAATAAAGGAACGAACACATGGCATCCACCCTTCTGGATTTTGACGAGAAACGCAGCATGGACAAGCAAAAGGCGCTCGATTCAGCGCTCGCGCAGATCGAACGCAGCTTTGGCAAGGGCTCGATCATGCGCCTGGGCGATGCGCCCGCGCTCGACATCGAGGCGACGTCCACCGGATCGCTGGGTTTGGACATCGCTTTGGGCATCGGTGGTTTGCCTAAGGGGCGGATCATCGAGGTGTATGGCCCTGAATCTTCGGGCAAAACCACGCTCGCCCTTCACGTGGTAGCAGAAGAGCAGCGCAAAGGCGGCGTCTGCGCGTTCGTGGATGCCGAGCACGCGCTCGACCCAACCTATGCCAAGAAACTGGGCGTTGATCTGGATGAACTGCTGATCTCCCAGCCTGATGCCGGTGAGCAGGCGTTGGAAATTACCGAAACCTTGGTCCGCTCTGGCGCGATTTCGGTTGTTGTGGTCGACTCGGTGGCCGCGCTGACGCCCAAATCCGAGTTGGAAGGCGATATGGGTGACGCCCAAGTGGGCGCACAGGCCCGCCTGATGAGCCAGGCGATGCGCAAACTCACCGGCGCGATCAGCCGCTCCAACTGCATGGTGATTTTCATTAACCAGATCCGCATGAAAATCGGCGTTATGTTCGGCTCGCCCGAAACGACGACGGGTGGGAATGCGCTGAAATTCTACTCCTCCGTCCGGCTGGATATCCGCCGCATCGGTGCGATCAAGGATCGCGACGAAGTCACCGGCAACGCCACCCGGGTTAAGGTCGTCAAAAACAAGGTGGCCCCGCCGTTCAAACAGGTGGAATTCGACATCATGTATGGCGAGGGCATCTCGAAAACCGGTGAATTGATTGATCTGGGCGTGAAGGCGGGCATCATCGAAAAGTCCGGCTCGTGGTTCTCTTACGGGGACGAGCGGATCGGACAGGGCCGCGAAAACGCGAAGACCTTCCTCAAAGACAACCCGGACCGGGCCATTGAGATCGAAGATAAAATCCGCGCGGCCCATGGCCTGGACTTCGATATGATGCAAGGCGATCCAGACAAAGATCAGGATGACGACGCCCTGATGGAGCGCTAATCCCACCGGGGGTGTCCGCGCCTTGTGGACAGCCCCGCCTGCCTTGGCTACATCCCTTTGCAAGCAAGAGGGATGACCATGGCGAGCCTGAACGAAATTCGATCTATCTTTCTCGATTACTTTGTGCGTCAGGGGCACGAGGCGGTCGCAAGCTCGCCCCTTGTGCCGCGCAACGATCCCACCTTGATGTTCGCCAACTCGGGCATGGTTCAGTTTAAGAACCTGTTCACGGGCGTGGAGCGGCGGGACTATACGCGCGCCACCACCTCGCAAAAATGCGTGCGCGCAGGTGGCAAGCACAACGATCTGGACAATGTTGGCTATACCGCGCGGCACCACACGTTTTTTGAAATGCTCGGCAACTTTTCCTTTGGAGATTACTTCAAACAAGAGGCGATCCCGATGGCCTGGGAGGTCGTAACCAAGGAATTCGGCCTCGACCCGAACCGCCTAACGGTCACCGTCTATCACACCGATGATGAGGCCTATGACCTTTGGAAGAAGGTGGCAGGCCTGCCGGATGAACGGATGATTCGCATCGCCACCGACGACAACTTTTGGATGATGGGGCCCACGGGGCCCTGTGGCCCATCGTCGGAGATTTTCTATGACCATGGCGAGCATATTTGGGGCGGCCCCCCGGGCAGCCCGGAGGAGGACGGGGACCGGTTTATTGAGATCTGGAACCTGGTCTTTATGCAATACGAGCAGTTCGAGGATGGC
>JBCBNR010000181.1:0-6401 GCA_039821665.1 Pseudomonadota bacterium | reverse complement strand
CGGGCAAAGAGATCGAGGCCTGTATCCAGCGTCTGGCGCAAATGGCGCGGGCCAGCGGTATTCATCTGATCATGGCCACCCAGCGCCCGTCGGTCGATGTGATCACGGGCACGATCAAGGCCAACTTCCCCACCCGCATCAGCTTTCAGGTCACCTCTAAGGTCGACAGCCGGACCATCCTGGGCGAGATGGGGGCCGAGCAACTGCTTGGCCAAGGCGACATGCTTTATATGGCCGGCGGCGGGAAGATCACCCGCGTTCACGGCCCCTTCGTGTCGGATGAGGAGGTCGAAGAGATTGTCGCCCATCTCAAAGCTCAGGGGCAGCCGGAATATGTCTCGGGCGTGCTGGAAGGCCCCGATGACGACAGCTCGGGCGACATCGACCTTGTGCTCGGTCTTGGCGGCAACACCGGCGGCGAGGATGCGCTGTACGACCAAGCGGTGGCGATTGTCGCGCGCGACCGCAAATGCTCTACCTCCTACATCCAGCGTAAGCTTGCCATCGGTTACAACAAGGCCGCGCGACTGGTCGAACAGATGGAGGAGGAGGGCGTCGTGACCCCCGCCAACCACGTGGGCAAGCGCGAGATTTTGGTGCCGGAGGCCTGATCGACTGCGCGCAGTCCAGTTATGTGCGCTGGCGCTAGGCGGCCGCCCCGCGCCGGGAGAGCCACACCCAGAAGCTCAGGGCAATCGCGCTGCCCGAGACGAGCGTCATGACCGTCCCGGGAAAGAAATTCACATAACCCGGGACATCCACGAACAACAGATACCCCAGATCCGCCATCCCGCCGACCAGTCCGGTTATCCAGATTGCGGTGATGTTCTGTTGCCAGATCAGAACGCCCCCCAAAATGGTGACCAAACCGAACCACGCGAGGTTCCACCCATGCTGGTTGAGGATCCCGCCCACGGCGGGGTGATACTCCGCCTCCAATGCGGCGGCTGGCACCGCATCGGCAATCGCTTGAACCGCGCCGCTTGCCTCACTGCTGAGCACGATCCCGCCCGCAAGCACATGGACCGCCCCCCAAATCACCCATAGGATCGCGGACAGTTGCAGGGCGCGTAGGTGGTGGGTTTGCATCTGATGGCTCCAGTGTGACGAATGTAGGAAAATAGATTGATATTGTCCACTAATTGCGTTTGTGGATAAAGTCAACTTAAAGGTGACAATGCACGATACCGAATTGGCGTTATTGATCGACCGGCTGATGCGCCGCATCCACAACGGATTGCAGGCCAGCGCGCACAGCTTTGATAGGAAGGGCGTTGGTCCCGGCGGAGGCATCATATTGATGACCTTGGCGGACCACGGGGGCATGCGGTTGAGCGACCTGACCACTCAGGTGTCCCGCGACAAATCCCAAATGACCCGCGCCATCCGCGTGCTTGAGGGCAAAGGCTTGGTGGCGCGGGTGCCGTGCGAGACGGATGGTCGGGTTAGCCGGGTTTCGCTTACAGATGCAGGCCACGAGGTGGTGGCAGAGTTGACAGAGGCTGTGGCGGGTGTGGTGGGCAACCTCCTTACCCCACTGAGCGCGGGCGAACAACGCACCCTCAAGGATTTGCTGCGTCGGACTGGTGTGGACCGGTAGGCCCTCATACGAAACCGCTGGTACCTAATCCTGGGGATGTGCGCAAAAGCCGGCCCATGTTACAGGTCTGACACGCCTGCAGTGCGGTTGTGACTTTGGTCGGACGACCGAACTGCTTATGTTGGAACAAACAGGCAAAGGATGTGAGCAGATGCAAAGACGCGACATGATCTTGGGTGCAAGCGCGCTGGGTCTTCTGGGCGCTTTGGGCGCCCGCGCCCAGGACCAACGGACCCTGGACGCAGTGTCCACCTATCTCAATCAATTGCGTTCGATCGAGGCGCGGTTTGTGCAGGTGGCCAGCACCGGGGGGCGGATTAGTGGCAAACTTTACATGATGCGGCCGGGCTTTATCCGGTTCGAGTATGACGGGACCGACGATATGGTCTTGTCCGATGGCATCAATATCGGTGTCTTTGACAGCAAATCGGATCGTACGGTCACCAAATACCCCCTGCGCACAACGCCCTTGCGCCATCTCTTGGGGGATAAGATCGACCTGGCAGGCTCGGGTGCTGCGACCGGCACGACCAATGATGGAACCCTGACCCAGGTGATCCTGAAGGACCCCAAAAAGCCGCGCGAAGGCTCGTTGACCTTGGTGTTCACCAACCGCCCGCCTGCGTTGGATCGGTGGAAAGTGCTGGACGCCCAAGGCAAACAGACCACCGTGGTGTTGCAGGACCTCAAGAAGACCAGCGGCTATCGCAGACGGTTCTTCAACATCGAATATGAGGTGTCGAAGCGCACTTAGCGCCCCTCAAAGCGGGGCGGGCGCTTGTCCTTTTGGGCCGCCAGCCCCTCCGCATGGTCGGCGGAGGCGAAACACGCAGCGATGCGTGCGCGCGCGGCATCATGGTCCTGCGTACCCTTGGCAATCTCGACCAGACTGCGCTTCATCCCCTGAACGGCCAGGGGGGCGAGGCTCGCGATGTCCTGCGCCCATCCTTGCGCCGTCTTGTGCGCATCCTCCACCGTCGCGCGGTCTAGAAAGCCGCAGGCCAGCAGCGCCTGTGCTTCCAAAGTCTCGCCCGTCAAAAACAGACGACGCGCGGTTTGCAGGCCCAGCACGCGCACCGCCCGGCCCATCCCTTCGCTGGTGTAGTGGATGCCCAGTTGCGCCGCAGGAAGGCGTGCTTTGACGTTGTGCCCGCCAAGGCGAAAATCACAGGACAGCGCAAGCTCGATCCCGCCACCGTAAACCCCGCCATTGAGCGCGCACAGGGTCACGGGCCGCAGGCGTTCCAATTGGTCGCACAGGGGCGTCAGGGGATTATCGGTAAAATCATGGTCCGCAACCGCGCCCAAGGACACGCCTGCGCAAAAACTTTTGCCCGTGCCCGTGAGGATCAGGACACGAGCCTCGCTGTTTTCGACCGCTGTCAGGGCCTCGCTTAGGGCGGCCATATCCTCCAGGCTCAGCGCGTTGTGACGTTCCGGCGCGTTCAGCGTCAGCCGCGCGATCTGGCCCGGGGTATAGTCGATCACAGCTCGAACCGGGCCAGCACGGGGGCGTGGTCGGACGGCTGCTGCCAGCCACGCACATGGCGCAAAATCTGCGAGCTTTCCGCGGCCTCAACCAGGTCTGGCGTGGCCCAGATATGGTCAAGCCGCCGGCCCTTGTCCGCGGCATCCCAGTCTCGCGCCCGGTATGACCACCAGGAATATAGCTTACCTTCAGGGATATGGGTGCGGGTGATGTCCGCCCATTGGCCCGAGGCTTGGACCGCGCCCAGATGGTCCACCTCGATCGGGGTGTGAGAGACGACTTTGAGCAGTTGCTTGTGGGACCACACATCCTCCTCCAACGGGGCGATGTTCAGATCCCCCACAAGGATCGCTTTTTGCGGCGGCTCGTCCTGAAACCACTGGGCCATCTCGGTCAGAAAGTCGAGCTTGTGGCCAAACTTCTCGTTTTGCGCCCGGTCCGGCACATCGCCGCCAGCGGGCACGTAAAAGTTGTGGATCGTGAGGCCATTGCCCAGCCGTGCTGCCACATGGCGTGCATCGCCCTTGGCGCAAAAATCCCTCTGGCCTGCATCTTCCAAAGGGTGCTTGGACAAAATTGCCACGCCGTTATAGCCCTTTTGACCCCGTGCCACCATGTGCGGATAGCCCAGCACGGCAAATCGTTCAGCGGGTATTTTATCGACCGGACTTTTGGTTTCCTGCAGGCACAGGACATCGGGTGCCGCCTCGCGCAGCAGATCCTCCACCAAGCCTGCGCGCAGGCGCACCGAATTGATGTTCCAGGTGCAAACCGTCAGCGCCATGCGTCTCTCTCCTTGTTGTAACTTACAGCCATGCGGCACCGCGCACGCCCGAGGCATCGCCATGGACGTTTTGCACAAACTTGGTGCGAAACCGGTCGCCAAACACATGGGGTTCAATTTTGGCGGGCACGGTCTCGTAAAACCGGGTCACGTTGGACAATCCCCCGCCGAGGACAATCACGTCCGGGTCGATCAAGTTGACGATCACAGCAAGCGCTCGGCCCAGTCGATCCTCGAACCGCTCTAACGTGGCAAGGGCGCTTGGATCCCCCTGATCGGCCAGCGCGACGATCTGAGGCGCGCCTAGCGCGCCGTCCCCGCCCGTTTTGCGCGCGTGATCAGCCGCCAGGGACGGCCCGGAAAGCCAGGCTTCGATATGCCCGGGCACCCCGCAGGAACACATGGGGCCGGGCTGCTCGTCTTTCGTGGGCGAGGGCAGGGGGATGTGGCCCCATTCGCCACCCACCGCGTTGATCCCTTCGATCAGCTTGCCCCCCACGACGACGCCGCCCCCGACCCCGGTGCCCAGGATCGCCCCGAACACGACCTGTGCGCCTTTGCCCGCGCCATCCACCGCCTCGCTCAGCGCAAAGCAATTGGCGTCATTGGCAATTTTGACAGGACAGCCCAGATGCGCGGCCAGGTCTTCGCGCAGGTCGCGGTTGTGCAACCAGACCGAGTTGCCAAGGCTCACCCGCCCGGTGCTGCGATCAACCGAGCCTGGGACCCCCACACCCACCTGAGCGACCGAACTGCCCGCTTGCGCCTCCAACTGGTCCACAAGCTCCACTATGGCGTGCAGCCCGCGATCATAGTCGTGGCGGGGTGTGGGCACCCGGGCCTCGGCCACAGGCTGCCCTTGCGCGTTCAAGCCGATGCCAGCGATTTTGGTGCCGCCATAATCGATGCCGACGCGCATTTCGCCGTTGCCCAATGCCATGCCTTTGCCTGTCGCTGGTGTGTTTGATGACAGCGGTGTACCCTTCGAAACACCTGGGCCACAAGCCGCAATGCGCGCCGCAGGGGGCCGTGGTTGCAACGCTTGTTCGACGGGACCCGGGCTGATAGCCACGCCGCAAAGGGGATAAAGCTTTGGCCGACAAACGCGGACATCTGACCATTTGCGTGGCGGCGCTGACCCGTCAGCGCCCGCATATGCTGGGCCATCTGTTGGACAGTTGGGCCGCCCTTGCGGTGCCCCCTGACTGCGACCTGCGGTTTGTGATTGTGGAGAATGACGAAACCCCCCTCAGCCAAAGCGTGGTGGAGGCCGCGATGGGCCGTCTGCCCGGCCCCTTGAGCTATGTGTTGGAGAGTGAGGCGGGCATCCCCTTTGGGCGCAACCGGGCGGCAAAAGAGGCCTTGAAGATGGGGGCCGATCTGCTGGTGCAGATGGATGACGACGAACAAGCGGCGCAGGATTGGCTGGTGCGCCTGATCGCAGGGTATAGGGCCAGCCCCGCGCGCCTGATGGGGGCGCCTTTGCGCGCGCGCGTGCCGGAGGTGGAACTGAGCACGTGGCAGCGCTTTTTGTTCCAGCGCATCGATGCGCGTTATCGCACCAAAGAGCAGCGGGCCGCGAAGAAGGCGACGCTGTCGCGCACCGATGGGGTGACCATTGTGACGAACAATTGGCTGGCAGAGACCACGCTCTTTTCGGGTGAGGGGATCTGGTTCGACGAGGCCATGCGCTTTACCGGTGGGACGGACGCCAAGTTTTACCACACCGCGCGGGCCAAGAACGTGCCCACCGGCTGGGTGCCGGATGCCTTTGTGTACGAAACGATCCCGCCCAAGCGCCTGTCGTTTTTGTATCAGTTGGAGCGTGGGCGCGACCAGTCGCGCACCCATTACCGGCGCAAGGCCGAGGCGGGACAGGTGAACTTGACCGCGACCCTGTCCTTGATCCTTCTCAAATCGCTCAGCACCGGTCTTTTGGCGCTGAGTGTCCCCCTCACGTTCGGGCGCACCATCCTTACCTTTGCCCGCTCGGCCGGGTGGGTCTGGGGACAGGTGGCCGGGTTGCGGGGCACCCGATCAGAGCTGTACCGACAGGTCACAGGCAGCTAGGCACCTCGTTTTCTTTTCGCAGGGTGATGCAGACGCGCCTGCGGTCAGACCCGTCGCTTGCGTGCGCGCGTGCATCTCGGGGGCTTTCAACCAGGTGTAAAAGGGGAGAAGCGCGTTTTGTTGGGCAGCAGCCGGGCTTAGCGCTGAATGCGGTGGATCAATCTGTTCAGTTCTGCATAACCGCCAAGACACGCGGTGGTTTCAAAAAGGACGGGACCACCGCCCTGATCAGAACTTGTGCAGGTGCCAAACAATTTGGGGGGCAGTTGCGAAGAGGGGCCAGGGGCCGCGCACCTCTCTACGGTGCGGAAAATGGCGGCTTTGAGCCCAGACTGACCGATGCTGCGCCGTGTACGAATGTCGGAAGTGTCCAGTTCTAACCGTCGCGCCCGGGTTCGTCCGGATTGTCGCAGAACAATGCAACCTTGTTTCCGTGAGGGTCGCGGAGGTAGCAAACG